>NZ_JAAHHZ010000080.1:0-31559 GCF_010672005.1 Moorena sp. SIO4A5
CGCATTACCCTCTAGCTGTGAGATAAAACGATTCGGGATTATTCTAGCTAATGCCGGAATATCCATCTCGTAGTACCCCTTCGGGTAGGAACTTTGCTTGAACCCTAGCTTATAGGAAGGTTACGGAACCTCCACTTCCTTGAGCGCCTTCTTCGGTCGCCCAGATAATTTCATTATGACCTATCGCGACCGTCTTAGTCCGTGGGTAATTGTGCGGTTATTACCCAAAATGCAACGAGTGGTTGTTGCTCGCTTTCGTAATCGTTCAGATGCAGAGGGTCACCTGCGCAGTCTCCGACAGCTGATGCCTGATGTCGAATTTATGATTATTTTTGATACTGGGGAGGAATTAGATCAGAAGTAAATAAATAACTGCTTGTTTGTGGACGGTTGACAGTTATTTGTGGACAGCAAACACTTAACAGTCAACCGTCAATTCAGAAATAAAAGTGTTATCAAAATTGACAGTAAACCCCTTGTTTATCTGAACAAAAAAAACTATAGTTTGTGTGGAGGTTAAATCTCCAATTGTCTACAGAGTAAAGGAGAAATTCATGGGATGGTTAAAATCATCAGCCGCAAATCCTTAGGCACTCAACCTGTCTATGATATTGGTGTCAAGGACGACCATAACTTTATTTTGGCAAACGGTATTGTCGCTTCCAATTGCTTCAACAAATCCCACTCGACCGCCTATGGCTATGTAACCTATCAAACTGCCTATCTCAAGGCGAATTACCCAGTTGAATATATGGCAGCGCTGCTGACAGCGAGTAGTAACAGCACGGACAAGATACAGAAATATATTGCTACTTGCTCAACCATGGGGATTGAGATTTTGCCACCAGATATCAATCGTTCTGATTTTGATTTTACCCCAATGTCTAATAGTATATTGTTCGGGTTTTCAGCAATCCGGAATTTGGGACACGGAGCAATTAATTGTATTCTCAAGGCTCGGGAGACTGGTGGTGAGTTTAAGGCTTTGGCAGATTTATGCGATCGCGTCGATTTGCGCACCCTTAACCGCCGTGGTTTGGAAGCTTTGATTTACTGTGGTGCCTTTGATAGCATTCAGCCCAACCGCCAGCAACTTATCAAAGACCTCGACCCAGTGATTAGTTGGGGGCAAGACCGTGCCAAAGACCGAGAAAGTGGTCAGCTGAACATTTTTGATATGTTTGGCAACACTAATTCTGAGCAAGATCAGAACAATAATGCTTGGGAATCTGCTCCGACCGCTCCAGCAGTTTCTGATTTTTCACGCCAAGAAAAATTAAATTGGGAAAAAGAATTGCTTGGCTTTTATGTATCTGACCATCCTTTAAAATCAGCCCGTCCAGTAGCTCAAGTGCTTTCTCCTGTCAGTTTGGCCGAGTTAGGAGACCAAAAGAAGGGGACAACTTTGAGTGCTATTGTGATGCTCACTGAAGTTAAGCCTCACCTCACCAAAAAAAATAATGAACGCATGGCCTTTGTACAGATGGAAGATCTGACCGGTCAAGCTGAAGGAGTTGTATTCCCGAAAACTTACGAAAAAATTAGTTCATTACTGCAAGCCGATTCCCGTTTAATTATTTGGGCAAAGGTGGATGAGCGAGATGAAAAAATTCAGCTGATTATTGAGGATGCTGAGCTAATTGAAACTTTACGAACAGTAGTAGTAGAACTTACCCCTAAGCAAGTTACGACAAACAACCTTAACCAATTAAAATCGATTCTGCAAAAACATTCCGGTAAAAAACGTCAGGCAAAAGTACCCGTACTGGCAACTATTCCTACACCCCAGCAGTATCAATTTGTCCGTTTTGATTCTAAATACTGGGTGCAAAATGACCAAGTAACGGTTAATGCTCTCAAAGCTAGCGGATTTGATGCCCGTACTGCTCCAGTCATCAAGAGTTGAGTAAGGAGTTGAGTCTTTGCTCTTCTCTTCTCAGCAAGCTACTAAAACTATAGCATTTACAAATAGTTCATGAACAATCTTGCTGATTTATAATAACATCAAAAACTCTTCGGAGCTCTTTTTTACTATTCCCTATTCCCTTTTCCCTGTTCCCTACTCCCTGCTCCCTGCTCCCTGCTCCCTGTTCCCTACTCCCTACTCCCTACTCCCTACTCCCTTCTTTATCAACCTGAACCAGGATTTTGCTGAGGATTAGAAGAGCCAATAAACTCAGATTGAATCTCCTCCAATTCCCGATCAAGTTTAGTTTTAGTTTTCGGTAAACTGCTAGAACCAGCAACCTTAGAGCCAAGAGTTGGATGTTTTGAGTTAGGGGTCGGATTACCCATAATTTCAGACTTCAATTCTTCTAATTCTTGAGCAATCCTTTTATTCAATCCCCCGACTGCAGGCTTTGATGGTACAGTAGGTTTTATCGGTGTAACTGGTTTTTGTTGCCTTAAAGGTGTTGGGGGAGTTGTCTTAAGATGCAACTCTTTACTTACCTCAGCCGCTGATTGATAACGTCGGTTAATAGCCCCTGCTATCATCTTGTCTAAGATGCGACCAAGCTGATCACTAATAGGATGACTCAAAACGTTGCGCCAAATCCAGACACCCTCCCTGACATCAAATAAATCACAGGGGTGCCTATTGGTCAACAAATGAATACAAGTGATACCAAGACTATAGATATCACTGGCAAAAACTGCTCTACCAATACTTTGCTCTGGTGATACATAACCAAATGAGCCAATCGCTGTCCCAGTTTTGCCTAGACTAGTGCCAGTAGCAGCTTTCGATGCTCCAAAATCAACTAGAACCAGTTGACCTGGGACCTGGGTTGCTCCCCCGACAACCGAAGACCTTAAACTCCTGCGGCGAATAATGTTTTCTGGCTTGATGTCCCGGTGGATGACATGATGTTGATGAACAAATTGCAGCAATGGCAGCAAATCATCCAGTAGCGCCCGAATTTGTGCTTCATTAAATCCACCCCGACTGGCCAGTTCTTGGACTAAGTTTTGTCCATCGATAAACTCTTGCACCAAATACTGTTGGCTATCTTGACAAAAATACGCCAGCAGTTCCGGAATTTGAGGATGTTTGCCCAACTCATCCAGCCGTACCGCTTCCAGGGTGAATAACTCAGCTGCTTTTTGAACCGTGTTAGTTCCCTGGGCTTGGGGAAAAAACTGCTTGATGACGCAGGGAGGTTTAGACGGTTTATCTTCATCCACAGCCAAGAAGGTTTTACCAAATCCACCCTGACCTATAGGTTTAATCCCTCGGTATCGCTCTTTGAGCAGCAACTTCGAGCCACAGGCAATGCAAAATTTAGTTCCTTCTCGATTTTTGGGATTGGGGCAAGTGGGATTGAGACAGTAGCTCATTATCGTGGTCAGCAGTCGGTCTTTTATCTATAATAATATATTGCCCTATCTACGAACAGATATTTTTGAGGCCATCTTCCCTACTCCCTACTCCCTACTCCCTACTCCCTGTTCCCTTTGCTATATGTTCCATAATTGCTTGTCGGAAGCCCAGTACTACTAAAGTATTGGACAGGGTTAAAAAAAACTCAGCACTACCATGTAGCCAATCCACATCAGCTAATGCTTCCTGATAAGCTACCTTGGAATAAATCCCAGCTGGGATGGTAACAAAAACAAACACCAAGAGGACGTAAAATCCGATTAGCGCTAAACGGGGTGTTTGTCCAGAACGAGTGAGAAACCATAAGAATCCTAGGTAAGGAAATAGGGAAATAGCAAATAATGTGTCTTTAGAAATCATCTGAAGATAAGGAAAAATGCTTGTCAAAATGATTCGGAAAACGTCAGCCGTTAGCTGTCAGCCGTCAGCCGTCAGCTGATAGCTGATAGCTGATAGCACCTCAAGTAGCATCTCAAGTAGCGCTTAAGCTGAGTGATTACCGTAAAACTTATCCCTGGCATTGGTAGCAACCCTACGCTGAACGCCAAATCCACCAAGCTGCTCCACAAAGGGTACAGTTACCTACAACCGTCATCGCTGCTTGGAGTGTTACCATCCACTCCAGGGATTGTTGGTTGTCAAAAAAGTGCCAGGTGATAGCACACATAGCACTGACCAATGCTGGTAACATAGCAAAAGACAATGCCCACCATGCACGATTGCCAGTAATTTCACCATAGGTCCAGATTAACCAAATTGCAGCAATCCACTCGATAACACTGGAAATGTGAATAATCCAAGTTGGAATTGATAGAGCATGCATAAAAAAACTTATTACTACAGACTAATGGGTAATGGGTAATGGGTAATGGGTAATGGCTTAGGAGTAATCAAAATTACTAATTTTAAAGTTACCAAAACCCAAGCTTGATAATAGTGAGGCTTCTAGACATCCCATTATCGACCGTTGACTTGTTTGAGTATACCAAGATTATACCAGCTACTTTACCTAAACTTTAAACTATGATTAGTACTAATGCTAATAACCAATCCGAACATGCCTAATCCTATCCTGGCTAAATAAAATATAGCGTTTATTATAGCTATATAACGATTTTGCCTTTGTCTCTATATCCTCAGGGGACCTGTTGGAACTAGCAGATACAAATAGTGACTTTGTCGCCTCCACGACTTATTTTAATTCACAGACTGGCTACACAACATTTACTTACGAGTTTACAACAGCTGGCACGTTTACCTTGAGTATAGGAGTGGTGGATATGGCCGATTCTACGGTTTTTATAATAAATGGGCATAAATTAGCAATGGTCAAGTTAATACCAACTTTGGTGGCGATGGCAACTCCCTTTGGTTTGATGGCGGTTCTGCAGAAGATAACTCCCGTTATGCTATTACCCAAGCCCTAGATGTTTCTCATGGCGGTACTATTTCCTTTGACCTAATCATTGGTAATATCATTGGTAATAGTAATAATGGAGGGGAGAATGCAGATTCTGGGGAAGATCTCGCTCTTGAATATTCCATTGATAGCGGTATCTCTTGGATAAGACTGGGTTTGTATGACACAGAAGACTACATCAGTTGGAAAACTATTACTGAGAGCATTGACACCGATGCTATAACTAGTGCTACTCAGTTCCGCTGGCTACAGCTTAACCATAGTGGTTCTGGATTCGATAACTGGGCTATTGATAATGTGGATATTGATTTGGTTTAGATTATGAATCACTATAATCATCTGTTTTATTTAATTAATGTAAAATCAAGAATAAAAAATAAAAGGGAAAAAGCCTAGGTTAACTTTACATACCTAATTGATATGCCTAGGTTTACCATTTCCCCTGTAAATGGATAAATTAATCTGATGATTGCCGTATCTTCTTTATATCAATCCTTAGTTCAATTAAGAGCTGCTATCTCTAGTTTAGATAATAGCTCTTTCTCAACGTATTCCAGGTGATGTAAATCCTCAGCTACAATTAATAGAGTGACATCCCCTTGAGTTCCTAAGGTATCAAATTCATAAGGAAAGACAAAATTCGGATTACCATTACCCTGGTAGATTAAGGAACCAATCTTTTCCCTTAGGGTGCTAAAACTACAAGGTTCTATTTTAAGTCTCAACACCTTCCAGCATCCATCGTAGTCACTAGAACCAAACAAATTGTCAAGAATGAAAAATGCAAAGGACGATCCGTTCAGTCGGGCGTTGTTTTCGATGGGAAATATTCCTTGATCTGTGACAATATAATCGATGCCTAAGATGCCAAGATAGCCATCATCTCGCATGTGCTGGGCTATTTTGAAGGAGTAATCGCGAATTAACCCTTCTATCCTTTTTGAATAGGGTTTTCCTTTCACGTTACCGATATGTTGTAACCCATTAAACAGCTGGCATGTTATGCCCAGATGAGCAATTTCTCCATTGCTCCCAATCATCCACTGGTCATTGGGGGATGTAATGACTTTGAGGAATGGCTCAATTAAAAAACAACTCTCTCCCGATGCCAGCATTTTTGGCATCTCAGTGTCGAGGTTACTCCTGTTAACTTTATAAAGTGATGAGCCTACAGACCCTTGTGCGCCCCGGATCATTAACGTCTCATAATCCCTAAGCCAACCTAAGATTTCCTGTCGCAGTTCTGTCTCAAAATCCTCAGAGTCTGATGATTTACTCAGGATAGTTCCTGGTACTGTGGGAATACCAAGAGACTGACACAGGTCCTTGAAGGTGGACTTGTCAAAATACTTTAAGGTAATAGACTGATCACAGCCAAAAAAAACGGCATCAATGGTTGACGCCGCCTGTTTATCTACATCTGCCGAATAATAAGGAACAAACACCAAGGGTTTTCCAATTGATGCAAGAAATGCTCTAACTTCATCCGCTTTTTGCATTATCAGCTCTGAGAGCAGTGCTGGTTCATTTTCACGGTTGAAGGCAAAGACTTTCTGGGGTCCTAAGCCAAGATTTTTCAGCCAGTCGTAGTACTCTGCATCCAGATTGCCAGGAATGATCACGACATCCTCTGAACCAGCTACAGCTAAGGCTCGTGACGCCCAAGGTTCAAGTGTATTCTTGCCCTGAAAGTGGGGTTGGCTTCGGATATCGAAGGCAAATACCCTGACTTGATCTGAATTTGAGGAAATCAAGTCCAGAATAGAGCTTGATTTTGCGATCGCATTTGAGTTTACGCTTGAGTTCAATGCATCCTCTTGATGGGTGTGATTACCAATTAGCCTTTTGCTGCCAGAAGCACCATCCATATGCTTACTCCATACAGACCTAACATACGACTTATTACAAATTACAAGCGAAATTATAAATGAACCTATCTCCGTCTAGGAGTAGGACAAACCGTGCCCGCTGCTACCCTCGTACTTAACTGTGAGCAGTTAACCATAATAACTGCTCCAGAGTCAAGACCCTATCCCATAAGTTTTACTGATGGGATATGCTAAATACACCCTGTTTTTATGAGGGGTCATGGACACAAAATTAGGGGCAATTGCCAAGTGCGCTTAAGCGCTCCTACAGGCTATGCGATCGTCATACTATAGGTTTTAGTCCTATACAAATGAAATTTCGATTGATTTTTTTAACATTTTCTCATAAAAATTAGGTGTTAAGTGTTAGGTATTAAGTGTTAGGTATTAAGTGTTAAGTCTTAGGTGTTTGGTGTTAGGTGTTTGGTGTTAGGTGTTTGGTGTTTGGTGTTAGAACGGGAACATATACAAGCAAGAACCTGATGGGTCACTTCCCATTTGCTGTAGAACTGTTGCGGAGTCATAGCCATTGGACACTGACTGTAGCCTTGGATCAGTTAGCGCCCTGCCTTAGTTAGGGAGTGAGGGGACGCGGGGCAGGTATAGGTTTTACCATAGTTATGGTGTCTTTAGTGATAGGTAGCGGGAAGCCAGGGTCCCCCTGCTCAAAGTTCTGGCTTCCAACTTTTTGGTTAATTTGGGTTTGACCACTTTTTTGATAACCCAAAACACTGAAAAAACACAATTAACGCCTAAAAGTTCGGAAATTATTTTTATAATCGGAGATGTATTCAAATCAACATAAATCAATAAGGACTTAAGCAGTTGCGCTACATATAGTGATGACGTAACCATTGCTCCCCTACAATTAGGGTTGAGGAACAGAAGCAAGGGTAAGTCCTGTCAATAAAAACTAATCACAAATGACTAATGACTATTAGTTACCAATTCCTGGCAAGAGCCGCAATATAAAGGAGTTTTATCAATGAGGCGATGGCGACCCATACTGTTGCTTGTGGCTTTTGTCCTAACTATAGTTCTCTCTAACTGCGTTAGCCCTTCTAATTGGATTGGGACAAATACCCCTCCCAGTCCTACTCCTACTGTTTCTGAGAGTCCTACTCCCAGCCCTACTCCCAGCCCTAGTCCCAGCCCTAGTCCTACTCCCAGCCCTAGTCCTACTCCCAGCCCTACTCCAACTCCAACTCCAACTCCAACTCCAACTCCTTCCCCAACTAAACCTTCTAAGGATTCCAAGGGAAGGACAATCGTTTACGGAGCAGTGGGACAACCAGAAAACCTAGAACCGGGTAATATCAGCGACCGGGAATCCCTAGTTGTCCAGAAACAAATTTACAATCGCCTAGTGGAATACAAGCTGGGAACGATAGAACTGGAACCGGGATTAGCTACTGATTGGGAAGCGTCTCGCAATAGCAGAGTTTGGACATTTAAACTGCGCCAAGGGGTCAAGTTTCATGACGGGACTGATTTCGATGCTGAAGCAGTTAAGTTCAATGTCGAGCGTTGGTGGGACCCGGAAAACAAATATGGCTATCGCGATAAAGACAGAAAGTATCAAATTTGGGCTGATTTATTTGGTGGCTTCAAGGGAAACTCGAAATCCCTATTACAACAGATAGTCATCAAAGATAAGTATACAATTCAATTTGTCCTGAAACAGCCCTTAAGCATTTTTCCAGCGATGATTGGGTCAGGCTACTTTGGTATCGCTAGCCCAACCGCCATCAAGAAAGCAGGTTCTAAGTATGGTCGTGAGTCATCTCTAGCGGTAGGGACAGGTCCCTTTAAATTCAAAGAGTGGCGTAATGGCAAGGAAATTATCCTAGAAAAGAGCCCAAACTACTGGAAACCAAACCTACCTAAAGCAGAAAAGGTAATCGTGCGGTTCATCCCGGATATTGCGAAGCGGCTGACCATGTTGAAATCTGGAGAGATTGACTTCACGTCAGACCTAGTTCCTAAGCAATTAGAAAATTTAGTTGGTGAGGCTAAGCTCAAATCTATTTTCCGTCCCTCCTTCAATGTCGGATATCTATCCCTCAATACCAACTACAAACCCCTTTCTAAACAAAAGGTACGGATTGCGATCGCATTAGGAATTAATCACCAAAAGATTGTCGAAAAAAATTGGCAGGGTTTAGGAGAGAGTGATGCTCACTTCACCCCACCCCTCCTCGATTGGTCTGAGTCACCCAATTTTGGTAGCTATAAATATGATCCACAGCTAGCCAAGCAACTGCTGAGGGAAGCTGGCTACCCCAAAGGCTTTGACCTGGAACTCTGGTATATGAAAATATCCCGCCCCTACTATCCTGATCCGAAAGCGATCGCCCAAGCCATAGCTGATGACTTGGGTAAGATTGGCATCAAGGTTACTTTAAAAACCAAACCCTGGAAAGATTATCTCAAAGACCGACAAAAGTCTCCTGGTTTCCAAGGGTTTATATTGGGTTGGACTGGGGAATATGGCGACCCAGATAACTTCTACTATTCCCACTTCGGACCTAATGCTACCGCTGACCTTGGACGTTGGAAGAATAACCAAATCCTACGGCTATTGGAAACCGGTCGTAAGACCCAAGACAAGGATGCTAGGGCAAGAATCTATCGCCAAGTGGATAAAATTTTATTTGAAGAAGCCGTGCGCATTCCCATTGTCCACTCCCAACCGCTTTTAGGTAAGCGAGCCAATATTCAAGGCTGGAAGCCCAGTCCACTCGGTTCAGAATCCTTTGAAACTGTGGATAAGATTTAGATAGAACACTTTGAAACTCCCCGCATCTTTAGACCGGGGAGTGTCAATATCAGAACTTTCATCCTATCCTATTCTCCTCTGTAAACCCCCCTTCTCACCCACCTGAATGCTTACTATAATTCCAGGATAAGCCAGGGGATGTAGACCTCGGCTTGGGGCTGAATTTATTACCCAGTAAGGATTTTAGCTTGTATGTCACCCCCCCAGTAATTAGTCATCAGTTAGTAGTCACTATTACCGATTCTACTTAACCTAGACACAAAGCCTTACATCTCGAAAACTACTTCTGCCCTATTATTTATTTACTGTTAATACATTTTACCTAAATTTTAATTAGATCAAATCTAATCACTAACGAGTCTTATCAAAGTACCCTCAAGGGTACTGTCAAAGAATTAGTTTATTGGTGATAATCAAAAGGGAACTGAAATCTAAGCATATGCGCTACGCGCAGGCTACGCCAACAGCTATGAGCTATCAGCTATCAGCCATTCGCTTAGCGTGGCCTTTGGCCCAGGCATGTGGCCAGGCTAAGGGAACAGTTTATGCCCATAGCGCTCACTACTAGATCGGTGCTTTTGAATAAAATAATCTGTTCGCGTAGCGTGAGCTTTTAGCTCACGGCTGACAGCTGACGGCTGACAGCTGACGCGAGGAATTTTTGTCGTTATCAGAAATAGGCATAGTTTTTCATGACCTATTTGTAAAGGCTATATATCCAAAAGGGAACTAGTTCGATGACAAAAAAAAGGAATACATCTAGAGACGGATTTAGGAACCGGTTATAAAACTTTGCTTTAAACAAGTTCAAGGGGATTTGGGAGTTTATTCAAAGCAACGACTATCTAAGACGTCAAGCCAACAAAACAATGATTAACAATGTCGTCTACAAAATTCCCACTCGTCCCCATAAGTTAAGCGCGATCGCACCCTATACTTCTTGGGACTCATTAACAGACCGAACCTGGAGCGGACGACATTTACCCCCCGATCCAGAATTCAACAAAGCAGGTAACCTTCCTCCTCTCGAAGACCTTGCTGTTTTGTTTCGCAAAAAAGAGGGGAAAACCATCTATTCCGAGAAGTCTACCCTGCTGTTTCCCTATTGGGTGCAGTGGTTTACCGATGGCTTTTTGCGCACTGATCACTACAATAAATTAAAGAATACCTCAAACCACGGCATCGATTTATCTCCCGTCTATGGGTTGAACATAAAATCTACAGACATGCTGAGATCCAATCAAGGCGGGAAACTGAAAAGCCAGATCATCAATGGTGAAGAATATCCCCTCTTCTATTACGACGATCCAGAAAACGGAGTGGTTAAACCAGAGTTTGACGGGTTGTATGAACCGCTCAATGATGAGAAGCGACTCGACCCAGCCAAGAAAGCAAAACTATTTGCTATGGGTGTAGAACGAGCCAATGTCCAAATTGGCTATGTAATGCTTAATGTTCTGTGTCTGAGGGAACACAATCGCCTGTGTGATTTACTGGCTAAGCATTATCCCGATTGGGATGACGAGCGACTCTTCCAAACAGCCAGAAACATCGTGATGGTGGTAATCATGAAAATTGTGCTGGAAGAGTATGTTAATCATATTACCTCCTATTACTTCAATTTCATTGTCGATCCTCCAGCGTTTACCAATCAGAAGTGGTATCGCCAGAATTGGTTTACAGTGGAATTTAATTTGGTATATCGTTGGCACAGTGCCCTTCCGGAGACTCTGACCTATGACAGCAAGCAAATTCCGATGGTGGATAGCCTCTGGAATAATGAGATGCTGATCAATAAAGGCTTGGGACCATTGTTTGAGGAGACCTGTTCCCAACCAGGCACCAAAATTGGTTTGTTCAACACGGCAGAATTCCTGATACCTGTTGAATTGAAAAGTATCGACTTAGGTCGTCAAGCTCAACTGGCTAGCTACAATGATTACCGGGAAATGTGTCAGTTTCCTCGGGTGACTGATTTCGATCAGATCACAGCTGATGAAGATACTCAAAGGGAACTAAAACGGTTATACGGTGATGTCAACAAGATTGAATTCTATGTGGGACTCTATGCTGAGGATGTGCCACCAAATGCAGCAGTAGGTGCCCTGGTTACCCGAATGATAGCAATTGATGGGTTTTCCCAAGCATTGACCAATCCCCTGTTGGCAGAAAATATCTTCAACGAAGAAACCTTTTCCCCCGTCGGTTGGGAAGTAATACAAAACACAAATACTCTCTCAGATGTGGTAAACCGCAATACTCAACAGCCGGATAAAAGCTATAAAGTAACATTTGACAATCCGTAAGCAAGGCATCGGGTATTGTCAAAGAAAAATTAAAGTAAAAATTCCAGCTCTCTGATTGATAAATCACCATTTATTTAAGTAAAATTTCAGTCTCAATCGCCAGCTATCTGCTCACTTAATTTGACAGTACCCGCTCAAACCCACTGGTATCCTCAAGGAGTGTTTATCAAAACCAATTCCTCAAAATTTTTATCTAAAAAATAACCATGAAGCTATTTACAGAATATCCCGAAAAGGACGAACAAAACTATTACGACCTTGTAGCAGAGCAAGTCAGGATTCAGATGGATAAGCTTTACAAGGATCAGGAACGGGCTTTGCGAGACACCCATGCCAAAACCCACGCCTCGGTGGAGGGAAACCTAGAAATTTTTGATTTTGATGAACAGAGCATTAAGAGTGAACTGGCAAAACGAACTCGGCTTACTCAAGAGCAACTTAATGGGATTTCCCTCAAGCAAGGACTTTTTGCGACACCGAAACAATATCCTGTTCAGCTGCGATTTGCCAATGGGCGAACAAATGTTGAAAACGACTATGTCTCAGACACACGCTCAATGTCTGTGAAAGTGATTGGTGTGGAAGGAGAAAGCTTTGAACAAAGCTACGAGCCAAATACTCAAGATATTATTGTTCAAAATGCTAAGATCTTTTTTATCAAAACCATCAAATATTATTAGGAATTTTTTGGCTCCATAGTTGACTCAGAAAAAGCTGCCCAGAAGTGGCTCAGGAGTCATCCCAGGCAATTGCTAGCCCTAGCTAAAGTAACAGCTCGAACCCCAAAGAGTTTATTAACGGAACGGTATTGGAGTGGTTCTGCTTATGCCCTTGGACTCAAACCAGATTTTGAGCAGTCTCAACCGGGCTTAGTTCCTGTTGACTATCCCGCTGTGATCAAATACGCCTTCACCCCTGTTTCATGCCAGCCTCCCCATCAAAGGATGGGATATCAGTCCCGACCAGGTATTCCCAAACTTCCCTTCATCAATCGCGCTAAGGCTCTGGGATTGGATGGAAGCAAACCGGACAATTACTATCGAGACGAGCTGATCGAACAACTATCAAAAACCGATGCTCTTTATTGCTGGGACTTTGGTATCCAATTCCAAACCAACCCGAAAATGTCCATCGATGATGTCACAATTCGTTGGAGTGAGAAGAAGTCACCATTTTTTACCGTTGGTCGCCTCACTGTCAAGCATCAGATCATCGATTTTGACCAACAATACGACTCTGCTGAAAACCTGCGATTTTCCCCGTGGAATGGCTTAGTGGTTCATCGTCCTGTGGGAGCTCTCAACCGGCTACGTAATATTGTTTATCCGATTGTGGCTAAGTATCGTTATCAAAAACGGGGACTCAACTACTAGTCTTTCAATTGACACTCCCCATGCCTAGAAGCAGGGCTGTTTCATTCTTATTCAGCTATCAGAAGAGTGATGGTAATTAGCGATTATGAAGAACTCCATTAGACACGGGGCTTTCAGCATCGTTGATTTTTTGTAAGGGCTGACGTCGCATCTGGGTCGAGCGCCGATGTCTTCAATTACTCCAACAGCAGGAGTTGATGGCTGGGGTTGACATTATCTTATTGGTGGCCTGAGGTGAAAGTGGCTGAATCAGGGGCATTTAACCCGACATGATATGATACCGAGTTGCATTCAAAGATAGTAGATTGGTTGGATAGGGAGATAGGGAGATAGGGACCCACCCCTAACCCCTCCCAGGAGGTAGGGCTGTTTCATTCTGGCCAAAAATAGATGGGGAGATGGGGAGATGGGGAGATGGGGAGAAAAGGAGCGCGAATAGTCGTGATTTTGGCCAAATTTATCTAACCATACTCAAAAGCCGAATCACGAATTGTTAGTCATTTGAGTTGATTGAAGCCGGCTAATTAGTCAGATTTTAATGACTAAATTTGGGGATTTGTAGGAAAATTTTGAGCTATTTCCCTATCCCCCTATCCCCCTATCCCCCTATCTCCTTTTCTCGTTAACTTATTTTTCTTTGAAACAGCCCTGCCTCCCAGGAGGGGAATATGAGGAGATAGGGAAATTGGGAGATTGGGGGAAGAGAAAGTTGTACGTTTGACCGCAACTTGGTATGAGGTGTGAGGTATGAGGTATGATGTGTCAGGTGTTAGGTCTGAGGTGTTAGATGTTGGGTTAAGTTCTGGTACTTAATGCCTCATCAAGCCCATCCAATGGACCTAGTTTCTAGGATAAGAACAACCCGATGGCTTAGTTAAAATAGCTCATGGGGAAAATCATCACATCTTAACCTTTCATACTCTTTGAGAGCCCACTCATTCTCTTCAGTGTATTTGGTTACCAGCTTAATGCATTGCTGTCTACGTCGATCCTGCTCCTGAGCTTGTTGTTGTGCTTTTTCTCTGGCTATGCGTTGAGCCTCTTGCTGGGCTTGTCGTCTGACTCGTTGAGCCTCTTGCTGGGCTTGTCGTCTGACTCGTTGAGCTTCTTTGTGGGCTTCTATGGTAGAAATTTTAGCATCTGCCCTGTCTATAATTGGTTCAACTTTCTTTTGCCAATAGCTAGTGGTCACCCTCCTAGCGTTTTGCTTAGCCTGTTGCCATTGACCTGCCTCCAGGGCTTGAAGTGCTTGTTTGCGAATCGATACATTCACAGCCCACTCTTGTTTCCATTGGGCAATGGTCTCCGGTAATTTTTGACGAATCAGAGTAGTTTCAGGGATGACTTGAGTTAGAGCAATGGCTTCATTGAGCTTCCCTTGTTCCTGATACAGCTTGGTAGCTTTCTGAAATAGGCTCTTAGACCACTGATTAATTATCTGTTGTGCCTCTTGGTAAGGAACACTATCTGGGGTCAGCTTATTGGCCTCGATAATTGCGTCTTTAAATTGGTTCGCTGCAGCTAGTATCTTAGCTTTGCCAAATAGTTTCTGGGCACACTCATCGAAAATAAGCTGAGTCTGTTGATATATAGGCGACTTTTCAGGAATAGTCGTGGCTTTATTGATGCATTCTTCATATTCCCGTTCTGATCGGTGCTTCTGAATCTCTTCTAAGCGTAATAGTGTATTTCGATAACTTTGCCATTCTTGATATGACCAACCTAGCCCTGCACCAATTACGGCAACTGCTAGCCACATCCCTACCATTCGCAGCCATGGGTTGGTTGGGGGCGAAGACACAGGTGGAATTGAAGGTGGAAGGGATGGCACAGGATTTCCTCCTGAGAGTGGATGCTATGGAATAGTAACTATACTATTTTGAACACATCTATCCGCTTTCTGCTATAGCTGCATTTCAGTAATGACAACCAAACCCCAAACCCCAAACCCCAAACCCCTAGGGAATTGTGCATCTTCCCAAAAGTGTCCACTCCCAGCCCCTCTATAAAATAATCCCCACAAAATTAATTCGTCTTTCAGGAAACTGTCATATTACTGCTGTAGTCTTCAAAGAAGAGTCCCAAGTCCGAGGGACAATCTGGATGGTTTTCTTGGGTACACCAAAGACGCATGAATAAGTGACACATTAAGACCAACCAGCTGGGTGCTGTTAGCCGTAAGGTTGAATCTAGATAGGCTGCAAATGAGGTTGAGGCAAATATGAATGCTCCTACTTTTCTAAATCGGCAAAACCAAAATCGACAGTGGTTCCCAATGTCCCCTAAAAACCACAGGCATTTAGCACCAGTGAAGCTAGTGCCTAGAAAAAGCCACATACACTCTGTGAAAAGCCTGCGCACCTTAGCAAACTCGAAAGTGAAACAAGGGGATTACAGCAGTGCGATCGCATTGTTAACCCAGTTGATTAATCTCAATCCCACCAGTGCATTAGACTACAACAATCGGGGATTGCTGTATTTCCAAAGTGGTCAGCCCTACAAAGCCCTATTTGATTACAATCAGGCACTGCGAATTGATCCAACATTGGACAGTGCTTACAACAATCGCGCTAATTATTATGCATCAGTTGGGCAACTGGCTGAAGCCCTCACCGACTACGAGCAAGCTATTGATATCAATCCGGGAAATATCCGCACCTGGATTAACCAAGGGATCACCTTCCGGGAATTGGGATTGTACGATTTAGCCCTAGAAAACCTTGACATGGCTCTAATGCTAGGATGCCTGGAAGACCATGTCTATGCCCAGAGAGGGCGTACTTACCATCTCAGGGGTGACTGGAACTGTGCCATCAGCGACTATCAAAAGGCTCTGAAGTGGCTGCCCAAGTCCGGTTCTTCTGATTCCTTGCGCGAGAAAGTGGAAAATTGGATCAATGATTTGCTTAAGCCACTGAGAGCTTGAAGGGGTTAGTGATGAGCTCTTGCCTCCCAAAGAGCGATTCGACCTAGGAGACGCGGGGCGCGTTTGGCCGTAGGCCACGCTACGCGAACGCACCGAGCAAGCTGGACCGATTACCTTTAGCTCAGTTTATGCCCACCGGAAGTATAACTAATTTCCATGCCCTCAGTCTGGCCCTCAGTCTGGATCTTGCCAGACGACCTGAACCTGATTCGGATCACGTCGTAAGCTTTGCTCTCGCATTACTTTCTGGGCTTGCCTGGGGTCAAAAGAGCGACTGAATTCACGGCGCAAGTTATTCACTCGTCTTTCAGTTCGCTTCACCTCTCGTTTGACTTCTCGCAACTTGGCTTGCTGTGAGAGATGATAAGGCAATAGTTCCATTAGTGCGGTAATCGCAGCGGCACAGAGAACTAGGTTAACAAGTAACTTAGCCGTAGTTTCACCAGCAACTGCCCCGTAAGACTGTCGCTGCGGACGGTGCTTGATTCGAGGAACTCTTCGGCGAGGTTTTGATGGTACCCGAGTTGAGTGAGGGGTTTGGATTGCGTTCATTTCCGTTTACAATGCCACGCTGGCACACCAGCGCCCTTGGGTTTATTATTGGGTTGATTAAGATAGAGTTTTTAGTATGCACCTTTTATTTAGCCAGATAATTTAGCGAAAGAATAGTCTTTCTGGAACAATCAAGTCCCCAAATAGACTAAGAGCTTAGCTTGACATCCTCCCCTTCCTCAAAGTAACTGAGCTTAGCTCAGTTACTTTGAGGAAGGGGATTCCTAAATCTCGCGAATTAGGTTTTCTGCTTCGACCCGTGCCAACTAGAGTATCGTGACCAATACTCCCCGTCGCTTCCAGTCCACAGACATTTTCTGATACGCTATGCCCTAGCGCAGAGATTCCACGGTTTCTGATTTCTTGGCTAGCTGCCACATCCCGTGTCGTAGTATATCCACACTCACTACAGACGTGAATTCTCATATCTAAGGTTTTTTTACCTGTGTGTGCGCCACAGTTAGGACAAGTCTGAGAAGTACCATTTTTATCTACCTTGGCAAAATAGGTATCGGTTTTCCAGCATACCCAGTGTAGGATCTCCACGAATTGCCCAAAACCCGCGTCAGCCGATGCTTTTGAGAGCATACCCCTAGCCCAACTGACAAAATTGATATCTTCAACAAATATCATCCCTGCACCATCACAAACATGATGAGCCAATTTAAAATGCCAGTCTTTACGAGTGTCTGATATACGTTGATGCAGTCTAGCTATTTTCTGGTTTAGCTTGTGTCTATTATTTGACTCTTTTTGCTTATTCTTTAGCCTACGTTGCAGCAATTTCAGCTTGCGCTGTAGGGTGATCAGAAATCGAGGTCGCTTAATCTCTTCACCATCACTGGTAGCTACAAACTTGTCAAACCCCAAGTCCAAACCTCTAGGATGACCGTGAGGCATGGGACTAGAGACATTGACATTTAGCTGTAGTGACAGCATCACAAAGTAACCAGATGCTTTTCTAACTATCCTCGCTTGCTTGACTTCAAACCCATTGGGAATAGGTCTTGACTGTCGCCATTTCACCCATCCCAGTTTTGGGAACTTAATCCCATCATTTCTAATTGGGTCTTTTCCTAACTGTGGAAAGACAAACGACCGCATCCGATACTTCTTCTTAAAGCGAGGCCAACCAAAACCTCTGGCTTTCATATCCTCCCAAGCTCTATCTAAAGTTCTTAGGGTTTGTTGTAGTACTTGAGAGTGAACTGTTTTCAGATGAGGATAGAGTTTCTTGGCTTGAGTTAATTGCTTGGCTTGCTTATGGTAATTCGGAAATGGTTCGTCGGCAGAAATGATGTACTCGCATTGAATCGAACAAGCATTAATAGGTGACTTACGAGATGCGCACCAATCTTTACGCTGTCTGAGCGCAAAATTCCAGACAGAACGACAAATATCTAGGGTTTGCTCGATAGATTTAATCTGTTCGGCAGTTGGTTCTAGTTTGTACTCGTAGGTCATTGTTAGCATGGCCAGATTATTATAGCTTACATGGGTTATAATGTTGTGTAAAGATTTAAGAGATTTGCCAATTATCGGGGCATCGAACCCCTCAATTGGCTTGAGGGAGTCCATGTCTCCTCGCCCTATGACATCGTGTTCGTCAGCGAACACTCGTCATGATGTCCGACGAGGTTTTATAGCTCCCTCAAACTCCCTCGTTTCGATAACGTGAGTTTGACACATAAATTTCCTGGTGTTGACTCCAATCCAAGGGAAACGACCTTCCAGTCAGGAGAATAATTCAGAATTATTGGTTATAATATCGGAAATATCTATTAACGTTCCCCGGTACACTGACGTTTGCAGCGATTCCTGGGAAATTTGGATCGCGGAAACCCGTCAAAAAGCGATCAATTGCGGTATTTGGTAGTGCTGACCGATCAAACGATACTATTGATAAACTAACTGGGGGGTTAAACCCCTGTTTTTAATTAACGACTGAGAAGCGCAAGGTTCTTCCCCTTTTTTCCATCTCCCCATGGATTTCACTAGCTTTAATGAGGCTTCGCGATTTATTAATTGGTTTCAGTGACACCACCGATAATCCTAGATTATCGGTGGTGTCACCGAAACTATTTTGTTTATCCTTCGTCCGCTCTAGATCCGAGCCGCTTAGGAGCAAGGCTTTGAGCTTCCCAGCACTATTTGTAAAGTTCGGTAGACAGCCGGAATGCTAGAAATCCCGGAAGCAAAGCCAGTAATAGAGCTCCGATAACTTGCGCATCTGAAATAGCCATCGTATACAATCTCCTTTATTTGAGCGATATTCTATACCATTAGCCAACTAATTGGGCTAGTTCTGGAATTCTATCACAATAACTTGTCCTATCCAGATACTATAATCCTTTTAGCTTGGGTTGATCTCAAATTAAGATCACAGCTATTACCTTTATCTTGCTGCAGGTTCGGTGTGGGCGTTAGAACCTCCCTGGGGTCGCAGCGCACTAAAATTCTGATTATAATGTTAAGATTAATTAAATTAGATATCAAAGTTTTAGCAATTTAGGCGATTAAGTCTATGTAATAGACTAAGTTAACCTTTTAAGACATTAAGAATTTTTAATGCTAGACCAAATTCTTAACTCATCGTTTAATGTTGGGCTTGAGGGTCCTGTGGTTTTGTTGATTCTGGTCGCACTAGAAGCTGTACTGTCTGCTGATAATGCGATCGCATTAGCTGCGATCTCCCAAGGCTTAGAGACCAAACAACTTCAACGCCATGCTCTTAACTTGGGCTTAGCAGTTGCCTATGTCCTACGAATCACTTTGATTCTCACAGCCACTTGGGTAGTGCAGTTTTGGCAGTTTGAGTTATTGGGAGCTGCCTATCTGCTCTGGTTGGTCTTTGAGTATTTCACCTCTGATGAAGATGAACAACATCACCATCATGGCCCGAAGTTTACTTCTCTATGGCAGGCAATTCCCCTAATTGCTGTAACGGATTTAGCTTTTTCCTTGGATAGTGTCACGACAGCGATCGCAATTTCTGACCAGACCTGGCTGGTTATTGCTGGTGGCACCATTGGGGTAATTACCCTGCGCTTCATGGCGGGCTTATTTATTCGTTGGTTGAAAGAGTATGTCTATCTGGAGGATGCTGGCTACATCACCGTGGGCTTTGTGGGATTGCGCCTGTTGGTCAGAGCGATTAAACCGGAATTAGTGCCACCGGAATGGTTAATGATTGCTGCTATTGCCCTAGTGTTCATGTGGGGATTTTCTGAAAAGTCTAAGACCCCAGACCTGGAGTCAATTCCTGTAGAAAATGAAGGGCAAGCGGCTTTGGGGAAAGAGCAAAGGGCAAAAGAAGCTAGCCGCTAACTGCTTTTAACAAGAGTCGGGAAGAATTCCGCCATCTCCCTATCAATGATCCCAACGCTCACCAAACATTGGTAGAGCGTGGGACTTGCCGTTTAAAGGTAAATGTTACTGTTACTCATAAAGCCAAGAGGTTATGGTTGGTTCCCAGCTAACGAGCTCTTCTTCCTTAAACCAAAGACTAATCTCCTGCTGCGCTGTCTCAATGGCATCTGAGCCATGGATAAGATTGCGACCTGTGTCTAACCCATAATCGCCCCGAATAGTTCCTGGTTCAGCCTCCAGAGGTTTGGTAGCACCAATAATCTTTCTTGCGGAAGCAATTACTCCCTTTCCTTCCCAAACCATTGCTACTACAGGACCAGAGATGATGAATTCGATTAGTCCACCAAAGAAAGGTCTCTCTTTGTGAACAGCGTAATGCTGTTCGGCAAGTTCACGGCTGACGCTCATCAGCTTCAGCCCAACTAAGGTAAAACCTTTTGTCTCAAAACGCTGGATGATTTGACCAACAAGATTCCGTTGTACACCATCCGGCTTAACCATCAGAAATGTCCGTTCCAAGTTTTTCTCCTCAAATTGTTTAACTCAGCTCAATCTTTGGCGTAACCTTTCCTATCATATTCCGTGCGGACGAAGATTCAAGCCCGTTCTATTGCTAGTTGAATTAACTGATCCACTAATTCTGGAAAAGAAACACCTGTAGCTGCCCACAGTTGGGGATACATACTGGTTGCAGTAAAACCTGGTAAGGTGTTAATCTCGTTGATGAAGATTTCCCTAGTGGCTTCGACATAAAAGAAGTCTACCCGTCCTAAACCAGCCCCATCAACGGCAGTAAAAGCCTGGATTGCCATTTCCTGAATCTGGGTAGTCACGTCAGTGGGCAAGGGAGCGGGGATTAACAAGTCGGCTTGACCTTGAGTGTATTTGGTTTCGTAGTCATAGAAATCACTCTCATAGGTAATTTCACCAACTACTGAGGCTTTGGGATGATCGTTACCTAGTACAGCACACTCTACTTCTCGCCCTACTACTCCTTCTTCTACAATCAACCTACGGTCGTAATTAGCAGCATGATCTAAGGCGGCTTCTAATTCAGAACGCGATCGCACTTTGGCAATCCCGACCGATGAGCCTAAATTAGCTGGTTTGACAAAGTAGGGATAGTTTAAGGTTTCCTCAATTTGGTCACAGAGTTTGGTAAATACACAGGGATCGGACCAAACTTGCGATCGCAAAACTTCCATGTAGTTGACTTGGGGTAATCCGGCTTGGGCATATACTGTCTTCATTGCCAGCTTGTCCATGCCTACAGCAGAACCCAAAACACCACTACCGACAAAGGGAACTCCCATCAGGGTTAGTAATCCCTGAACTGTGCCATCTTCCCCATTCGGCCCATGGAGGATGGGAAACCAGACATCTACCTCACTGACAACAGCCGGAAATTGCCAGACATTACCGCTAGGAGCAGATTCCAGGGGGGTTCCCGAGTCTAAAACCTGTGCGATAGTTTCGACCACTGTCCAGATGCCATTTTTTTGAATGTAGACTGGCACCACTTCGTACTTAGAGGCATTTTCATCGGCACCCAGAGCGTTTGCGATCGCTCTTGCAGAACTAATGGAAACCTCGTGTTCTCCTGAGACACCACCAAACAGCAGTCCAACTCTGCGTTTTGTCATAGCACTATACAGTTAATTAAAAATCCTCTAATAAAGAACCCAAGCGACTTAGTAACGGATCATCAGATTGATCAGCGTCTTTTTCCAATCCTGCTTTAGCCGTAGCATCTGAGTCTCTGGTCGCTTTTGCTGTGGATGCCTGTTCCTTTAAGCCAGATACATCCGTCGTACTAAAATTCGACAGCACCGTTTCGACACCAGCAACTTGCTGTTTTAAGTGTTCGAGTTGTTGATGAGAACGGTCATCCACTTGCTTCACCTGTTCGATTAAGGCTGTTAATTGATCATCAAGTTGATCAGAAGATTCTTCAGTAGATAGAACCTGCTCTAATTTCCCTAGCTGCTGTTGTAACTGCGTCAATTGTTGAGTTGTATTAGAGTCTATTTCCTCAATCCGTTGAGTCATATCACTTAGCTGACTATTCAGTTGGCTAGGACTCTGAACCGATAACGCCTGTACCACTTCAGTTAATTGCTGCTGCAGTTGGGTTAGCTTGTCTTCAAGATTTCCAACACCTGTTGTTTCCTCGGTTGTTTCCTCGGTTGCTTCCTGGGAGGATGCTTTTTCCTCAGAGGATTCTGGTCTTAACAGAAACTCTTGGAGAGCTTGCTTGCACAACATGCTAAAGCTAGGATACTGACCCTTAGCTAGTTCTTTTTCCACTGCCTTTAGTAGGGATTGATCCTCTCGGTTAGAGGTAAATGCTACTGTTTTATTTACTTTTTTTGCGATCGCTGCCATGGGAATTATACCTATAATGTTATCGGATAATTACAATACAATTTATCGAGATGCCGACTGCTTCTGCACCTCTCCATAAATGTATTGTCCCAAAGCATTTGCTTTTCGAGAGGGTTGAGCTAAGTAACCCTTCAGTCTAGCTTCTTTGAAGATAAGTTGAAGATCATTCCAGAAGAATTGTCCACCACCACCCGTCACCACTACGTCTGTGGTGCGTTCTGGTAGCCAAGCGAGCAAGCGATCTGACAGTTCACGGGCAAAACTTTTGCGCAAACTCGGTATAATTTCGTCGAGGTCTGTGGGCTGAGCAGCACCCTTAGGACGATAAAAGCGCTCTCCCTCTGGACGATTAACCGCTTTGATTAATAGCAACGATTGACTATCAGCTCCCTGAATTTGCGCAGCTAATTGATCATAGAACTCATTCATGGCAAACGCTTCACTCTGAGATGCTCCTCTAGCAAATCGGAACGAATCTGCCATGATAAAGTCAGTGGTTTGGTGGCCAATATCCACAACGGCGACGGAACGGTCGTGTAATCCGCCATCCGATGGATCGTTTTCCTGAACTTCAACCCAGATCAAGCTACCATAACCCTCTGGTATCACCCAAACTTTCTTAATCGTAATCGAGACTTGTTCCCCTCTGTAGTACATGACATGAGGGGAAGCGAGGATACCAATTAATTCGTCTTTTTCACGCTCAAACTGCTCTTGGGAATGGTAGGGCAATCCCATGATAATTGCCAAGTCACCTTGAAGCTCGAAATGTCCTACGCAGGCAAAGACTTTTATCAAGGCATCTTCTACTTTCGATTGACCAACACCCAAGTTAGCTCCGAAGTCAGCGGCTAGTTGTCCAATGGCGTATCCTTTGCCTTGATACTCCAGCCAAATATCTAATAGAGGGTCACCTAGTCGAGCTTCAAACCCACCCCGACGCACTTGCTCAACGGTGAGATGGGCAACATTGGCAGGAATTAGCACTACACCATCGGGGTAACGGCTGATACAAGCTTTAGTAGAGGTACGACCTAAGTCAATGCTGAGAATAGGAACTTTATTCACGATGGTAGCAAGCTGTTTAGCAGTCATTCGTTAGTATATAGCAGTTTGTCTAACTCAACTCACAAAAAAATTGTCCGATGTTTGGAAGCCCCGTCTAGGCAAGAGCGGGGTGCGGACAATGATTAGGCTTTTTGCGATAGTTCTGCCACCAAGGGCCAAAAATCCTTAGACTAGGTGTGCAGGAAACGCAGGTTGACCCAAGTCTGTTGGGAACTACTCCACATATATAGTAGATTAATCATTCAGTAATCTCTGACATCTCGACTGGCAGTTAGGATATCGCTACGGATTGTTTCGAGAGTAGCGATCGCTAAGTACCTGGACAAAAATAAACCTCACTTCTTGATGCAAAGCGCGAGTGGGGGGAACCCCCAAGACCGTAATGGTGCGTTTTCCGCATTAAGAATTAAATTCGCCACGGGTCGCACCTCTGCCTCGCTGTATTAACTTATGTAAAGTTAGAGGTTGTCTGAGAAGTCTCATTTGCTACATCCAAGCCCCCGTTGGTCCCCCAATTTTGGGGGACTTTTAGAAGCAAATTGACTCTTATTCCCCCCAAAGTTGGGGGGCTAGGGGGGCAAAATTCAGTATAAAAAAACTTTTCAGATATCCTCTCACCAAAAGCCCTTCTGCTCCCTGCTCCCTATTTCAACAGTTAATTTTACTTTTGTCCGATTCCCAATTCCCGATTCCCGATTCCCGATTCCCGATTCCCAATTCCCAATTCTTCATTCTCAATTCTTCCTTCTTAATTCCATAAAAAAATAGCCGTAGAAATACTATCCACGGCTATGGCAATCACATATGTCAGAAATTTCCGAAACCCAAGGCCCCCGGGGGGGAAAACCCCCCAGAAAGTTAAGGTGTTATGGCAACAACCAATACTTGGTCATAGTAGTCATCACTTCACCTGGAATATCGGTCGGCTCTAGAGGAGTCCACTCCGCGATTTCTGCATAGCCTAGGGAATAAAGCATATGGATACTATTGATTACTGATTCACGAGGACCTTTGAGAGTGTGCTGAGTTGGTTTTTTCTTGAAGTTGCGAGTAAAGTTGTCTGACATAGTGAATAATTTAAACTTGAGTTTAAAATGATTATTATAATAATTATATTTTTGTTTGTCAAGGGTTTTTATAAAATTAATAATTAATAATGTAGAATTAAGAATTGAGAATGTAGAATTAAGAATTGAGAATGTAGAATTAAGAATGTAGAATTAAGAATTGAGAATGTAGAATTAAGAATGTAGAATTAAGAATGTAGAATTAAGAATGTAGAATTAAGAATGTATAGCAGTCGCAGTAAAGCTTAAGACATATTTCTGCTCCGAACGCGCCCCCCGTGGCCTACGGCATTAGTCCCTACTCCCTGCTCCCTTTCAACCAAAATTCTCTGTCCTAAACTATACTTCGGTTGCTATAAGTTCTAAATTCTGCATTCTTCATTCTTAATTCTTCATTCTTAATTCTTAATTTAATTCAAGCTTATTTTCGGGAGGATATGATGCAAGAGTCAGTAGTTTATCAACGAATTATTCGCCAAGGATTAGAACAAGGATTAGAACGGGGATTAGAACAAGGATTAGAACAGGGATTAGAACAGGGATTAGAACAAGGAAAGCGCAATGAGCTTAATTTAATTAAGCGTCTACTTAACCGTCGCCTAGGAGAGATAAATCCCCAATTACAAAATCAAATTGAGAAATTATCCTTTGACCAGTTGGAGGATTTAGGAGAAGCGTTGTTAGATTTTGAAACCGAAGTGGATTTGACCAATTGGTTGAACCAGTTAACGGATAAGTAACATCCGGTTAGGTGTCGCATTCAGCTATAGCAATTCTACGACTGGTGAGGTACAAATATCTGGTTTTTAGGGAGCAGGAAGCAGCGATGCAGCGCGGTCTTGGGGGTTTCCCCCATGAGCGACTGCATCAAGACGGGAGCAGGGAGCAGGTAAGAGAGAAGAAGCAAAAGCCAATAGTCAAACAGTTATGTGTACCTCATGAGTCCTAGAAACGCTATAGCTGATAGCTATTAGCTGATAGCTTACCTTGCCTATTGCTAGCATGCCTATTGCTAGCATGCCTATTGCCTGCTCCCTGCTCCCTGCTCCCTATTCCCTATTCCCTCTTACCATGTGAGGAAATGGTACTCGTTAAGAACAAAACAGTACCGGTTTTTAATACAAAAGTACTAGTATATTAGCAACAAGTACTAGTTACTGAGAAATTAGTACTGTTAAATGATAAACAAGTACAGTTTAACGAAAAACTAGTACTTGTTTGTTATACACCAGTACTAGTTAACGAGAAACGAGTACTGGTATGTGAGAAACGGGTACCCGTTTGTTATACACCAGTACCCGTTTGTTATACACCAGTACTAGTTAACGAGAAACGAGTACTGGTATGTGATAAACGAGTACTAGTTTGCGGTTAATGGGTACTCGTTTGCGGTTAATGGGTACTCGTGTGTTAGATATTAATACAGCACTACCCACTTCTGACTTCAGACTTCAGACTTCTGACTTCAGACTTCTGACTTCTTAGGAATGTTATAATTTACAAGGTTCTGCCTCTTGCCTTTTCCTAAGGGATAGCAGCAGACAGTTTTGCCAATGGCGGAAGATTGGTAAATCCAGGGTGCTTTCAATAAGTCGAATTTTTGAATAACTATTGTATAGCAGTGGATGGCAATGGCTGACAATACATCTGATGCCCAACTTGACTTTCTCTTACAGGTACTAAAAGCAACCGCAAAGAGTAGTGGTGACGCCCAAGTTTACCCATTACTGAAAGCAAATACAGATAAACTGGATGATAGATTAGCAGAACAATTGCGGGAATGGGCAACAAGTAAGCTGGCGGAAGTGGAAGCAGATCAAGGGGAATACATAGCAGCAATTATTCTCAAATTCAGCAATCTAATTAGGCAATTCCCCTTGGGTGACCAAGCCAGCAATATAGAAATTGCCATCACTGGCTATGAAGTAGCACTAACTGTTTTCACCCGTGAAGCTTTTCCCGAACATTGGGCAGGGACACAAACTAATCTCGCTATTGCTTACGATGAGCGAATCAAAGGTCAGAAATCACAGAATAGTGAAGAAGCCATCGCTTGTTTACAACAGGCTCTTAGAGTTTATACCTTTGAGGCATTTCCTATTGAATGGGCAAGGACACAAGATAATCTCGGGAATGCTTACTGTCACCGAAGAAAAGGGGAGAAAGTAGAAAACCTAGAACAAGCCATTGCTTATTTCCAAGAAGCTCTTAGAGTTTATACCTTTGAGACATTTCCTTATGATTGGGCATCGACACAAAATTATCTCGGTGCTGCTTACAGTAACCGAATCAAAGGTGAGAAAGCACAGAATATAGAAAATGCCATCGCTTGTTCCAAAAAAGCTCTTAGAGTTTTTACCTTTGAGGGTTTTCCTGAAGGTTGGGCAAGGACACAATATAATCTCGGGAATGCTTACCGTAACCGAATCAAAGGTCAGAAATCACAGAATAGTGAAGAAGCCATCGCTTGTTACCAACAGGCTCTAAGAGTTTTTACCTTTGAGGGTTTTCCTGAAGGTTGGGCAAAGACACAAAATCATCTCGGTGCTGCTTACCGTAACCGAATCAAAGGTGAGAAAGCACAGAATATAGAAGAGGCTATCGCTTGTTACCAACAGGCTCTAAGAGTATTAACCTTTGAGGCTTTTCCTTATGATTGGGCATCGACACAAAATAATCTCGGTATTGCTTACTGTAACCGAATCAAAGGGGAGAAAGCACAGAATATAGAAGAGGCGATCGCTTGTTACCAACAGGCTCTAAGAGTTTATACCTTTGAGGCATTTCCTGATGAGTGGGCACAAACACAAAATAATCTCGGTATTGATTACTGTTGTAACCGAATCAAAGGGGAGAAAGCACAGAATATAGAAGAAGCGATCGCTTGTTACCAACAGGCTCTAAGAGTTTATACCTTTGAGGCATTTCCTTATGAGTGGGCATCGACACAAACTAATATCGGTAATGCTTACTATTACCGAATCAAAGGTGATAAATCACAGAATATAGAAGAGGCTATCGCTTGTTATCAAGAGGCTCTTAGAGTCAGAACCTTTGAGGGATTTCCTATTGAGTGGGCACAAACACAAAATAATCTCGGTAATGCTTACTCTGACCGAATCAAAGGTGAAAAATCACAGAATATAGAAGAGGATATCGCTTGTTTACAACAGGCTCTTAGAGTTTTTACCTTTGAAGCATTTCCGATTGAGTGGGCAAATACACAAACTAATATCGGTAATGCTTACAGTAACCGAATCGTAGGTCAGAAAGCACAAAACCTAGAAAAAGCCATCGCTTGCTTCCAATTGGCTTTAGAAGTACGCACCCGTGACGCTTTTCCCGAAAAGCATGCTGAGACTTTGTACGGACTAGGGATAGCTTACCAAGACAGTAAGCAGTCTCTGTTAGCTTACACCACCTTTAACTCTGCCATTGCTACCGTAGAATCTTTGCAGGAGGAAATGGTTTCTGGAGAGGAAAGCAAGCGCAAACACCGCGAAAAGTGGAACAAACTTTATAGCATAATGGTAGAAGTTTGTGTGGATTTAGTTAGAATTATCGAAGCACTTGATTATGCTGAACAAAGCAAAAACCGCTATATAGTTGAAGAAATTATCAGCCGTGAACTGAAAAGCATCTTTCCTGCAAATGTTGTCACTAAACTAAAAAAATACAGAGATAAAATAGCCAGAGATAAAAACAAAATTCACGATGGCAAAGCTAAAAACCCAACAGCCTTAGGAAAACGTATTCAAGCATTGCGACAGCAGCATAATGAATTAAAAAACCGCTATTTTACCATTGCTTCTGGCTTTCAGTTTGAGCAGTTTCAGAAAAAGTTGGATAACCACACTGCCATTGTCGAGTTTTACATTACACGGAATAAGCTGGTCACGTTCATCTTCACCCGCAATCTAGTTTGGCATTCTCAGTTAAAAGACTTAGGTCAATTGGTAGATTGGGCAAATGGATATTTAAAAGCCTACTCCACTAAAAAATACCATTACCCAAAGCACCTCACTACCCGTCTACATTCCCTGGCGCAAATTCTGCACATTGATGACATCATTCAGCAGATTCCCCCAGAGTGTGATCGCTTAATTTTAATCCCCCATCAGTATTTACATTTGTTGCCCCTTCATACCTTACCGATTACCAGTAAGCAGGGAGAAGGTAACTCTAAAATTCTGATGGATCGCTTTCCAGCAGGGGTAAGTTACGCCCCTAGCTGTCAACTACTCCAACTTACTCAAACCAGACAACGCCCAGAAGAGTTTCCCCACCTGTTTGCGGTTCAAAACCCCAGTGGTGATTTAGTTTACACTCCTATGGAAGTAGAAGTAATCAAAAGCTATTTCAATCCACCACCAGATACAGAAGTCCTCGTGGAAAACGCTGCTACCAAAGCCGCCATCGATAGCAACCCTCTCAACAGTTACCACTGTTTACATTTTAGCTGTCACGGTTACTTTAATTACCAAGAACCACGGAAATCGGCTCTAATTCTGGCAAATGCCAAAAAATCCCCAGCTGCTGCACCGAATTCAGAGCGCTATTTACGGATAAGTGAAGATGAAGAATTTGACCTAGAGAAATGTCTGACTATCGATGACGTCTTTGACCTACAATTAGAACAATGTCGCTTGGTCACCCTTTCCGCTTGTGAAACCGGATTAATTGATTACACCAACATCAGCGATGAATACATTGGTTTACCCAGTGGTTTCCTAGTGGCGGGGAGTCCAGCAGTGGTTAGTAGCCTGTGGAAGGTAAACGATTTATCGACAGCGTTGTTGATGATTAAATTTTATCAGAATCTGGGAGAGCAGATCCCTTTAGCGGTTGCCCTTAACCAAGCGCAATTATGGCTGCGGGATAGTACCAAAGGAGAATTAGAGGAATACATTGATAATTTGCCTTTGGCTTTTTATAAAAAATACGAAATTAAGGCTAAATTTTGCAAATTTAAGAATAGCGATAAACCCTTTGAGGCACCATTTCATTGGGCTGCATTCTGTGCGATTGGTCAATAGGAGTTAATACTATGAAAATTAACAATAAATTTTTATCGGCTTTTAAAAAACTGCTGGACACCCAACTTGAGTTGTTTAAAGACTCAGAACGAACGGAACTCGAAGCATTAATTACCTCATTACCAAGTGATACCGAACAGCTAGCCGATGGCATTGCTCGGTGGTGTGCTTCTCACTCAGACATTAATAATACTTTGATGCCTATAATTGATGAAAAAACAATTGCTGAAAAAGGAATTGGAGGCACTGTCCCCACTCCTGAAACTGAAGCTGAAAATGACAATAACGTGAAAGAAGTACTACTCAACGCTATCCGTCAGAGTACTCCCACAGAAACCGAAAAACCCAACACTCCCGCTGATGAGTGATACCGCCTTGCGACTCAAAAACCCCAGCGTCACCCTTTATGCCTTCCATCTCTGCCAAGACTTAAGCCAAGAACTGGAACAGTTGCGACCGGATGCGGATCAGTTGTGGCAACACTGTGCTAACCTCAGCGAACCCCTAGGTATCCCAGAGCTGAAATCCTTACCAGAAAAATTACCATCCCCTCTAAGCCAAACAGGGAATACTCCCTTAAAATACACAGCACCACTGCAACTAGCAGGCTCTGCCCTAACCGTCCAGGTCTATCCCGTTAAAATTCATGATACCTATGCCCTTGACCTAACCCTGTCTTGCCAGAATACCGTTGCAGCCAGTGAATTTAGTCACTTCAATCCCCAAGGGTGCCTCCTAGCCAGCACCATTCAAGCTTCCTTGGGACAAACCTTAGTGCTCTATGGCGAACCAGTGGGCACTCCCGAAGAGGATAGAACGTTAGCCGATGCCTGTGTGGATGGTTTTTTCCAGGGAACTGACCAAAAATCCCAGTTTATGGCATCTGGGCAGTTATTTGGTAGCCCAATATTTGCCTATGACAACGGTAAAGAGAAACCAACGGAGCAATGTCACCTTCTGGTCTGGTTAAACCGTCACCCAGAAACCTTAAAGCTGGTTGTAAAGACTTCTTTGTCTTTTTTCAATCTATTGTGCTGTCGCAGTAAAATCCTGTTTGCTTATGATCAAGCCCGTTGGTGTTATGGCAAAACTAGAGGACTCTATAGCCAACTGGAACAAGAGGTTACAGATTTCAAGAAATTGGCAACGCAGCGAGACACACGGCTAGAGCAACTGAAGCAGAAACTGACCGAGATGCCATCCAAGACCTTTGAGTATGCTGGTTATCTGCGAGACATGAAGGATCACAAAAATGCGATCGCTACCAATGACCACAACTATGACTACTGGCTAAACAAAATCTGTGAACATAGTCTGGAAAACGATAGTATCGAGTTTTTGGAAAACTTCCTCAACCAAAGAACTAAACGGTTTCAAAAACAGATTAAAACCGACCTGAATTATCTCAAACCCGGTCAGCAATTATTTGACCAGATGCTTGGTAGTATCCGAGGCATTGTGGACATTGAACAGGCAGAATGCGATCGCGCTTTGGAAAAAGCCCTCAGAGATAAGGAGAAAGCTGATCAAGCCCGAGAAAAACAATTAGAGTCAATTCGGCATCAGGAACAGAAAGCTGCTGAAGAACGAGAAAAACAATTAGAACGTTGGATTACCCTGGTCGGTACTGGTTTAGCGGTCAGTGGTATTTCGTCCCAAACCGATGCTAAACCGGTAGAGTCTGTTATCGCCCAACTATTCTCGAAAGAATCCTTAGATTGCCCCACCGCTGGTGTTACACCTTGCTTGACTTACAGTGTCGTGTTTGTGCTATTTCATGTTGGAGTTGGTTTTATCGCTGCGTTAATTATGAATGGAATTATCAATCTGGTATCAAAATTAGTACTAAAGGGAACAGGGAGTAGGGAATAGGGAATAGGGAGTAGGGAAGAGAGAAGAGGGAAAAAATCCTGTGTACCTCATAAGTATGATAACCGCTATAATTCAGTTGTGATCAGAATAATTCAGCCAGGTTAGTAGGAGGAGACAGAACGATTCGTGGATTCTTTGGCCAATTTATCTTAAAAA
>NZ_JAAHHZ010000081.1:0-31018 GCF_010672005.1 Moorena sp. SIO4A5
TAAAGTTAACCAAAAGCCCACTTTGATTAACTTTACGTTAAGGATAAAAATAATGTTTTGTATTATTACTTATTCAGAGAATATTGTCAAGTTATGATCAGACTTTGCATAGAGGTTTGCAGCTCATGAGTCAGGTCAACTATAGCTTGTCGGATAAATTCTAGGGGCGGTTGGGCATGACTCATCGGTGTCTGGTCGATTTTGTCTGTTGGATGATATTGGCAGCACTAACTGATTAATCGAAGGTTTGATTGAGTGTGATCAGATGTGGTGATCTAAGGATGGATGGTTCCATCAGGCATAATTGTTTCCCTTAGATTAACTTGGCTTAGTTCAGCTTCAATGATAGTAGCCCCAGTTAAGTTAGCTTTACTGAGGTTAGCGCCCCTGAGCTTAGCTGTAGTCAGGTTAGACCCGCTTAAATTTGCTTTAGTAAGGTTCGCCCATCTAATGTCAACCCTGTAAAGGTCTGCCTCTGCTAGGTTAGCTCCAAACAGATAGCTTCCACTAAGGTGAGCTTCTGCTAGGTTAGCCCCTCGACACTCAGCTTTGTATAGGTAAGCCCCAAGCAGTTCAGCTTGATGAAGATTAGCATTGCTCAGATTAGCATGGCAGAGATTAGCAGCCATAAGGTTAGCCTCAACCAGGTTAGTCCGTCTTAGCTTTGCCCCACTTAAATCTGCTTCTGAGAGATTAGCTTTGAGCAAGCTAGTGCCAATTAGGTTAGCATTACTCAAATCAGCTTCCATGAGGTTAGCTAGGGTCAAGTCAGCCCCAATTAAATTGGCACCATTTAGGTCAGCCCTGATCAGGTTAGCTGCTATAAGTTTAGTCCCAATTAGCTCTGCCGAGATCAGTTTAGCTTTGATCAGTTCAGCATCTTGGAGGTTGGCATTACTGAGGTTAGCTTGGCTGAGGTTAGCGCTAATCAGTTTAATATTGCCTAGATTTGCCTTTTTTAGGTTAGCTTTTGCTAAGTTTACCCTTTCAAAGTTAGCCCCATTGAGGTTAACTTCGCTAAGGTCTGGTTCTAGATCTAGATTTGTCTTTCTCCATTCTGTCCATCTCAATGGATCTTGTTTGAGTAGAGCAAGATGTTCTATATTGGCCATTGAGGTTCTCCTTCACATTATGTAGCGGTGCCAACAAAGACTTTAACCCAATGGCACTACATTAAGGGATCAGCTCAGGAAGAATTCCTTTCTATTCCTTGCGCTTGGCAGCAGGATGTTCACGACCACTCACGCTTTCAATAGCTGTCAGCGCTGCCTGAGACGCTGCTAATATATCCCGTTCTTCTCCACCTAGGTAGAGGCGTCCAAAGCTGCCCACTGCACTAATTTGTAAGATGTTAATTAAGGCAGATTTCTCTGCTTCATTGGCAGCTAGGGCAGCATAGGCAGCTGGCTCAACTTCTAATACATATAGGGTTTGCCCTGCTAGCAACATTTGACCCCGCCGTGTGCGATTAATTAACTGGGTCTGGTGGGCATCAATGTTACGGATAATTTGGCTAGAAATGACCCGAGGTTTGAGCCGATCCTGTTCCCGGACGCCCAGTGCGTCTAAAATTGCTTTGCCAGCTGTACGGGTTTCCCCTTGTTTATTAGCATGCACCTCTAGAAGTCCGTAAAGCCGTTCGACCACCAGCACTCCTGGACGCACGGCAGTGGATTTGAGGGCAATATCGGTAATCCGGTTAATTTCAATACCTGGTGAGATTTCAATCCAAAGGGAGGTATCTCCTGGTAAGGGCAAAAATCCTAACGCTACTGTTCCCATGTAAGCGGCGTGCTGAGGCTGCAAGCTGTCTATGTATACGTAACTGCGTAGTTCAATACCCAAAGTTTATATCTGTTCCTTTTTTGCTGACTAGAAGTTGTCCAAAAGGTAATTCGCACTCAAAGAAGCCTACCACACCTCTCGACCTTCTGCTTTACCCCAGTGAACCTCTTCACTGATTTCGACTTCATTGGCTAGTAATTCATCTAGGGTATATTCTCTGGGGGGGCAGATGGGTTGCTCGAGCTTTTGTTCATAGACATCAACAGCAATTATGACAAGCAACGAAAGATTTTATTGTTGTGTTTATCTAAAAATTAATATCATTTTTACTTAAAAAGTATGACTGTTTATAAAATCTATAACTGGTATTTATACTGCTATAATTCAGAGTTATATCAAAGCTGGAAATATCAAAAAATTCTAGATTTTTTAAAAACCTTAACAATACCATCACCACGAGCCTTTTTTAAAGCTCAGATGGAAATATGTTAACTAATGAAACCAAGGAAATGTAAAACTTCGCCAGCTAAAACGTTTATAACCACGATTATGGTAATTTAAATTAAATTAGAAACTAGCATATAATCAAATACCTTCTCAGAGGGTGAATAGTTTGTCAATCCTGGCTGACATACTGTTGATGAAAGTTTTAAACTGATGAGATAATGGTAGTTTGGTCTAAAAAGGAAGTAAGTAATGCGACTGTCTCAGATGCTGTTGGTGACACTGCGGGAAGACCCAGTGGAAGCAGAAATCCCTAGCCATAAACTTTTGCTCCGTGCGGGTTATATTCGACGTATTGGCAGTGGCATCTACGCCTATTTACCAATGATGTGGCGTGTCCTAAAAAAAGTTTCTCAGATTGTGCGGGAGGAAATGGATGCCACAGGTGCTCAAGAGTGTCTACTGCCTCAGCTACAACCGTCTGAGCTGTGGAAAGAATCGGGTCGTTGGGACACCTATACGAAAGCTGAGGGCATTATGTTTGCTCTGATTGACCGACAAAAGCGAGAATTGGGACTTGGACCAACCCATGAAGAGGTAATCACTACTGTTGCTAAGGACATGATTCGCTCCTATCGGCAATTACCTCTAAACCTGTATCAAATTCAAACTAAGTTCCGAGATGAAATTCGCCCCCGATTTGGCCTGATGCGGGGACGGGAATTCATTATGAAGGATGCATACTCCTTCCATACCGATCACGAAAGCCTGAAAAAGACTTATCAGGCGATGGATCAAGCCTATCGAAATATGTTTAGCCGCAGTGGTTTGGAGTTTAGAGCGGTTGAGGCTGACTCTGGGGCGATTGGGGGTTCGGGTTCTCAAGAATTTATGGTTCTGGCTGATGCTGGGGAAGACGAGATTCTCTACACGGAGGATGGCAAGTATTCTGCCAATGTAGAAAAAGCGGTTTCCCTACCACCAGACCTAGAGCCCTCACCCTATAACACTTATGAAAAGCTAGAAACTCCAAACACCTCAACTATTAACACCCTCTGTCAATTCCTGAAGTGCTCTGCCACTAGTGTGGTTAAAAATGTTCTTTACCAAATTGTCTATGACAACGGGATGACGGTGTTGGTTTTGGTGAGCATTCGGGGGGATCAAGATGTAAATGAGGTGAAGTTACAGAATGAATTGGTGAAATTGGCAGACCAATACGATGCCACAACGGTTTTAGCTCTGACGGTACCAGAGGTGGCTACCCAGGAAAAATGGGCATCGAAACCTCTACCTTTGGGTTACATGGCACCTGATTTGGCAGATGATTACATCAAACCAACGAAAAATATTGCGCCTCAGTTTTTGCGGTTGGTAGATCAAACAGCAGTGGAACTGAAAAACTTTACTACTGGTTCTAATGAGTCAGGCTATCACGTAGTTGGTGCCAATTGGGGTGAGCAATTCCAGTTACCGAAGCTAGTGGTGGATGTCCGTAAGGCTAGTCCAGGCGATCGCGCCATCCATGACCCGAATCAAACCCTACGAAGCGCTCGCGGAATTGAAGTTGGCCATATTTTCCAGTTGGGGACGAAATACTCATCTGCGATGGGGGCTACCTACACCAGTGAGCAAGGGGAAGAAATTCCGTTATGTATGGGCTGTTATGGGGTGGGAGTGTCTCGGTTAGCTCAAGCAGCTGTAGAGCAATCCTATGACAAGGATGGGATTATCTGGCCAGTTGCGATCGCACCCTACCATGTGATTATCACGATCCCGAATGTGGGAGATACCCAGCAGATGGCAGCAGCAGAAAAACTTTACACTCAACTCAATGAAGCAGGTATCGAAACCCTGCTTGATGACCGCAACGAACGAGCTGGGGTCAAGTTCAAAGATGCTGATTTAATTGGGATTCCCTACCGGATTGTCACTGGGCGATCGCTTAAAGATGGCAAAGTGGAAGTGGTGGAACGGGCTACCCACAAATCGACAGAACTCTCCCTTGAGGAAGTGCTACCCACCCTAAAGCAGTGGATTGATACAGCTCTAAGTACGGTTTAGCTGTCCGGCAAAATTCATCCCACACCTAATGCGCAGCATAGGTGTGGGATGAATTTTGCACAGGGTATGGATGGAATTGCTATAATATAAGTACTGGTAAACAAAGCCGAAAATGCTGGTTTGTCAGCAAAACAGTCTTAAAAAAAAGACCAAGAAAACAGAGCGGCAGGGCAGTCCGTTCTTAAAGCCCAGCGCCTCCTAAGCGATAGCCGGATTGGCTGGGAAGCCTACACTGAACCCAACGGGTCAGTGTAGGAGCTGTCACGATTGAGGGTTGCAGGTTGTTCGCTTAGCGTGGCCTTTTGACCAAAGTTGTTTGCCCAAGGGGATTCGGTGTAGGGATAGAAGGATAACCATTGGGTAAAAATCATTAATGATTAATGATTGTTAAACTAATTCTATGGGTAGGGAAACGGTAAAGGTCGTTCCCTTACCCAATTCACTGTCCACAGTTATCTGACCCGCCATCAGATGACAGAGCTTTTTCGCGATCGCTAAACCCAAGCCAGCCCCACCATACTTGCGGGTGTCCGACTCATCTACCTGAGTGAAGGGTTCAAAAATCTTTGAATGTTGCTCTGGACTGATGCCAATACCGGTGTCACTGACTTGAAATGTGATTGATGGTTTAGTTCTTTGGTGTTGACCAAAATCAGAAGTAATTGTAGATTCTAAATTAAATTGATCGTCAATCTCTGCTGTGCCATCACTCTTTTTGACTATCAATTTAACAGTTCCATGCTCTGTAAATTTACAAGCGTTGTTGAGCAAGTTAAGCAGGATTTGGCGCATTTTGGTGGGGTCAGTAAGGATTCTGCCAGGGTTGTTCAAATAGATTACTTCTAAGGTATTGTTGTTCTTTTCTGATAAAGGACGCACATTGGTTATCAGTTCTTCAATCAATCAGGGTAAACGCATCTAACTTAAGTAAGTTTTAAAAAATCTATATTTATCAATTTTAACTAGTAACAATCAAGCGATTGGAGCTGACTAAAAATTTTTGACCGCGTCCTCCCTTATTTCCCGAAATGTTAACTCATAAATTTGGGTGCATATTTGGCTTATTCTCTTGGAGAAAACTTGACTAACAAGTCCCTAGTTATTTACTGGCAGATGCTAAAATTTTGACTAAATAGTTATTGTCCATAGCAGCACGAAGCGCGTTTCATCTTTAAACTTCCTTTAAAGCTGGCTTCTTGTTTCATTATATTTAAAGCTAAACGACGTAGTAAAGCCAAGTTTTCAGGAGAATTATCCTTGCGAATACGACTACTATCTTCAGAGAAGGTGACATCTAATATCTAATGTAAGCTGTTTTCAATCCCCCAATGACTGCGGATAGCTTTAGCAATTTTATCAGCATTATTTTCCAAACTACTTATGTAAAAACGAACTTCAGTGGTTGTTTTATTCCACAAACGTCGCTCACTGTCTTGATGCAGTCGCTCATGGGGGAAACCCCCAAGACCGCGCTGCATCGCTTCTAACCATCACAATTGTGGTTAAACCTGTCCATAGTGATTGGTTATGAAGACAGGTGAAACTAGACACATTCACCGTCCATACTTCTCTTTTTTCAATTCGATTATGCCCACTTTCTATTTCTTGATAATAACTATAGTCTTTTCCGACAAAGTCAGACTTCATAGCTAAATCAAACCAAGTTTTTACTTCTTCATAAAGATTTTTTTGATTAGCTTTTAGAGCCAAAATATAATCAGCTTTTTTATTAATAATTAGGGAGGTAATATCTTTTTGACACCCCATTGCATCGATATAGCGTTTCTAGGACTCATGAGGTACACAAGATTGTTTCACTCTTGACTCTTGCCTTCCCCTCCTGGGAGCAGGGCTGTTTCAAAGAAAAATAAGTTAACGAGAAAAGGAGATAGGGGGATAGGGGGATAGGGGGATAGGGGGATAGGGGGATAGCTCAAAATTTTCCGAAAAATCCCCAAATTTAGTCATTAAAATCTGACTAATTAGCCGGCTTCAATCAACTCAAATGACTAACAATTCGTGATTCGGCTTTTGAGTATGGTTAGATAAATTTGGCCAAAATCACGACTATTCGTCCAAAATTCTCCCCATCTCCCCATCTCCCCATCTCCCCATTTTTGGCCAGAATGAAACAGCCCTACCCTCCTGGGAGGGGTTAGGGGTGGGTTCCTAATCCCTGCTCCCTGCTCCCTGCTCCCTGCTCCCTGCTCCCTAAAACCTAGATATTTGTACCTCACCAGTTATAGAATTGCTATAGTAATTATGCTTCCCTCAATTGATAGCATTTCTAGTAATTGAGGGATAGCGGTAATTTCATTGGATTTATCCTTAACTTTATGTTGTCCTAAGACTAATTGGTGAGAGTCAGACCATGCACTTGTCAGACACGCCAACGAGTTATTAAAAATTAGTCATGAAGTCATGATATCATATTTTTTTTATCAACTTAACCTGGGTTTTTTTATCACCTTTTTGCTTATTTTTAAATCTAATTTAGATGCGTTTGCCCTGTTGCCTTTAGTCTTTTGCAAGTCTCAAATCCGTCAATTCCTGGCATCATTACGTCCAATAGAATTAGATCGGGTTGATTATAGTTAACTTGTTCAATCGCACTTTCACCATCTGTTTCCACAGCAACCGTAAAGCCAGCATTGTGCAAAGCCTGGGATATAACTGACAAATTGGTGGGTGTATCATCTACAACTAAGATGAGATTTTTGTCTTGATCGTATGTCACTGCTTCAGGATCCTATCAACACAAATTGATTTACTCATAAATTTAAAAATATCTATAATTTATTATCCCTTAACCATGTCTAATCCTAATTTAATTAAAATAAAACAAATATTTTTGAGTTATAATTAGATTAAAGTTAGTGATTATCAATTGATTTGGATAAATGAGTTAACTTATTAAAGTTAGCAAACCCTAAGCCGGAAAAAAAAATGGGTAACCTGATTCATCTGTGCTGGTTCATACTTGAAGCTATTACTGAAAAAGGTGCTTGTTTAGGATTATATAAACTTACCTTGAACTTACCCTCAGGGAAAATACTGACAGGAGGTGGGATTTATGGCAGTTATTGTCAAAGATTGAGAAACGAGCCAGAAGTATATTTTGCTCGGTACAGGATTCGGAGCTTACAAGTCATCACGCCCAAGTTGTTTCTTGGAGTAATTTCAGACATAAGCGAGTTTGTTACCTACTTTTGCTTAAGTCCTGATTATTTCTGGATTATTACCCATGATAAAAACCTGTCCTTGTCTGCTTTCCCATCAGCCTTAACTATGGGTGTTCAACCAGATTTGTTCTGATTGCTATTTACCAAAGCCAGAATTTCTTGCCACTCCTGATTTGATAAAGGCTTCTCTACCAACTCCACACCAAAACAATCAGCAGCAGCATGAGTTAGGGCATCCACCACAATGTTGATTAAGGCATCTCCCTGTTGAGCCATGGGTAGATGAAAGGGAGGGGGCACTTCCCCAAACACTTGAGTATACAGTCGAGCATCTGGTTCTAAGCGAATTGAGCCATGCTGCAAAATCACATTACCACGGCGCAATTGAGCACTACCAATCAGTTTAGAACCATCTGCTAACACTAAATCGGCACCAGTAGCAGTCCCGAAACAGTTGGGATTGTTAATATACCCCCGTCCAGCTGAACCATAGTGCAACTCTACACCAAGGGAGCGCCACCCCTGAATCAAAAACTCACAAATTTGGTGATAGGCATCAAGACGTTTACCAGTCAATCCGGAATTAACCACCATATAGGTCAAATCTCCCTGATGTAGCACAGCTCTACCACCACTGGGACGCCTTACCAGCTCTACTGGTTGTGATGCCCAAGTGAGTTGTTCCCAGAACTCAGGCCAACGGCGTTGATGGTAGCCAAGAGAGATGGTTGGTGATGCCCAGGTATAAAATCGCAATACTGGGGAATGTTTTCCCCGTTGGTGCTGGGCTAGTAGCCACTGGTCAATGGCCATCTGAAGCCGCCCTGATGCCTGTAGTAAGGGAATTAAACGCCAGGATGAACTCTGAAGTGGTAAGTCTGAACTATCAGAAGTCTCAAGTGGTAAGTCTGAAGTATGAAACAATGCCATTGTTGGCTGATTTGTTCGCTAATTGATTAACTGGTATGTTTTAAGCTTTATTCCTTCACCTGTGTGGTAATATCAACTTGAATCAGAAGATTCTAGGCGGCACCAAACTGAGCTTGTAATAAGTCATCATTGTCATCGGCAATAGTGGCTACCACGGTAATGGCGCGAGAAATTTCTCCTGGGGACAATTCAGCAACAGTTCGCGTGGATAACACGACAACTTGATCCTCAACAATAGCAAAGCGGGATTCAAAGGTGTCATACCAGTTCATTTCCAGGAGCTTGCGCATCAATGTTGCCTCGTCTTTGGCAGGTAGATGCATCACAGAAGACCAAGCTGTAAAGGTGTCATCATCTGTGGAACCAGTGAGCTGGACGAATACTTCCACGCTACCGTACTGAAACTTCCACAAGTAGCCTTCTTCACTGTGGCTTACCATAGCGCTATTGTTTTGTTCCAGGCTGGAGATGACCGTTTCAATGTTTTCGACATAGTTAACGGCAGTCATAGTCTGGTTGAACTCACTGGCAACGATTTCTGCCATTGACAAGTCTTGACTAGATAGAGTGTCAGGATTCGGCTGTGGGTTTGTCATAATCAATTTCTCTGTGCTGGTCTTGGGGTTTGCCTAAGACCCAGTATCACCTGTAGCTATGCTTGTTGACACGTTGATTAATTTTCTTAAATCAAGGGTCGAGACATGGAATTAGGTGAGAGAGGCAAAAAGGAAAGGGTCAAGGGTAAAAGATGATTTTTCTTTAACCTTTTTCCTTGAACCCTTTTCTTATATTTTACCTTTGAGAGATCGAAACACTAACAAAGGCACTTGCTCAGCTTCTGATTACTTGACCAATTTTCTAGGAGACTGCTTTTTGCTGATTTTTAGATACCTGATTGAGACCCTTTAAAAACATTGGCACAAATTTTTCTATAAACCCTTGTGGATCTTGCTGCCAAGCCTTTTGTGCTACCTGAATCCTGGTCATTTGCAGTTCAGGGGCTAGCAAGGTTTGGGGTAAGCGCTCGATCAGGTACTGAGGACGTTCCCACACTGGCAAGGTATGGGCAACCTCTAGCAAGTTATTGAGTCGGCGCAGTTCCGCACCTGCCATCAGATCTATACCAGATTCATAAGCCGCCTGTTCAATGGCTACATACTGGCGCTTTGCCTGTTCTACCTTCTGTCGATGTTCTGGGCTTTTCTTGGCAATTTGTGCCAACCACCGATTCCCCCAACGGACATGACCAACTTCCTCTGGGAAAATCCGTTCAATGGTTTTGATAATCTTAATATTTTCTTCAGTTTTCGGTGCCTCTTTCAATGCTTTGATGTGAGCTGAGAAGTACTCACATCCCCGTTTTTCGGTGACATTAATCGCTGCCAAACCACCGATTAGTCCATCATCAAGCTTTCCTTGTTGTTTATAGCTTTCCTGGTCGATGAGTCGATCAAATTCGTTGATGTAGGACACTCCAGGGGGCTTACCAATATCTGCCCCCAGTTCCATGAGTAGGTCAGTCAGCCACATGGCATGACGAGCTTCGTCAGCAATGTGATGAGATAAATCCCGCACCAGTTCTTTTGGCTGACCATCCAACTTTTCTACCAAATCCGTGAGATCTAGGCAACTGTGTTGTTCGTTGTAGCGATAGCGGTTGAGCATGACCAGGTGAAGTTTGCGATCGCGTACCACATGTGGCAAGATTTCACGGGCACCCATGCCATTGTTTGATTTGTGAGGATATGCAACTGTCATAGATTTTATTAGCTATACTCGCACCAAACCGACGTCTGACCCGATAGGGGAACGGTCGTTGAATTGGCAACAGGAATTATTTCTGAGTTTCACCGAACATACCCCCAGTCTACTGTAGTCTGTAATAATAAGAAGTTACTCGACCTTACCAGTAGCCAAAAGTTTGATTCAGTAATAACATCAATCTCAAACAATCTAAAAACAGTGGGATCATACCTATTCCTAAATTGTGAGCGATCTGAAATACTAATTAATCAAGAGTCAGACATAAATAAAGAAGCCACCCTTAAGGATGGCTAATGGTCTTAGTTCACCATAGACAAAGTACTAGACATCGTAGTAGAGTGCGAACTCGTAGGGATGAGGCCGCAACCGCATGGGATTGACTTCGTTGTCTATTTTGAATTCAATCCAGTTGGTAATAAAGTCTTCGGTGAATACTCCTGATTCAGTCAAGAAGGCATGATCCTTTTCTAAGGCTGCCAGAGCGTCTTCTAGAGAACCGGGGGTTGATGGAATTTTGCTCAATTCCTCTGGAGAGAGGTCGTAAATATCCACATCTAGAGAGTCACCTGGTTCAATCTCGTTCTTGATGCCATCAATACCAGCACAGAGCATAGCGGCGAAGGCGAGATAGGGGTTACAGGTGGCATCAGGGCAACGGAACTCTAACCGCTTCGCCTTGGGATTGGGGCCAGATAGAGGAATGCGGATGGAAGCTGAACGGTTACCTTGGGAGTAAGCTAAGTTCACGGGCGCTTCAAACCCAGGTACTAGTCGCTTGTAGGAGTTAGTGCTGGGGTTGGTAAATGCTAACAGAGCTGGTGCGTGCTTTAGTAAACCACCGATGTAATTGAGCGCCATTTTACTTAGGTTGGCGTAACCATCACCCCAAAACAAGGGTTCTCCATCCTTCCAGATCGATTGGTGGGTATGCATCCCCGAACCATTGTCGTTAAAGATTGGTTTGGGCATGAAGGTGACAGTTCTGCCATACTTTTTGGCAACATTTTTGATGACATACTTATAAGTCATCAGATCGTCAGCAGCCTTAATTAGGGTGCCAAAGCGAAAACCCAACTCGTTCTGTCCACCTGTAGCGACCTCGTGGTGGTGCTTTTCAATGGGTACACCGCACTCTGCCATGGTTAGCAGCATTTCGGTACGCATGTCTTGCAGGGTGTCTGTGGGAGAGACAGGGAAATAACCTTCTTTATAGCGAGGCTTATATCCGAGGTTACCACCTGCTTCTTCTCGACCAGAATTCCAACGACCCTCAACGCTATCTACATAGTAGTAGCACTGGCTCTCGGTTTGGTCAAAGCGAACATCATCAAACACAAAGAATTCAGCTTCTGGACCAAAGAAGGCGGTATCCCCAATGCCAGTGCTGATCAGATAGTCAAGGGCTTTCTGAGCAATGCTGCGAGGATCGCGGCTGTACCATTCCCCAGTGCGCGGTTCCTTAATGCTGCAAATCATGCTCAGGGTTTTTTCTTTCATGAATGGGTCGATCCAAGCTGTTTTGGGATCAGGAACCATTGCCATGTCAGATTCGTTGATTGCTTTCCAACCCCGAATGCTTGAACCATCGAAGGGAACTCCATCCTCAAAGGAACTCTCTTCTATTTGGTCTTGGTAGAATGAGCAGTGCTGCCAGATCCCTGGCATATCAATGAATTTAAGGTCGATGATTTTTATGTCTTCGTCTTGAATCATTTTCAAGACTTCTTGTGGGGTTTCAGGCATGAATTACTCCTTTGATCAGCTTTACGTTTGTTTACAAAGAAACAACCTTATAAAATTACTTGAGTCAGTGACTCTACCAAAATTGGCGACACTGAAGCTTTCCCAAACCGAGGACTGACTGGGTAAGCATCCGAGTCAGTTATTCGCGGGGAGATACTTTTTTTTGAGTGGTGCAAGGAGCACTATTTCCTTAAAAGCATCTTGATTGGCTTTTCCCTTGAACAGTGAAAAGTTGTAGTTCCCTGATTCCTGACTGATCCTAGGGATAGAAAGTAGGAGATTATGTATCTAACAATACAGAATGTCCTAAGATGATCGGATCTCATATGAATAAAAAATTAAATTTTCCAGTTCTAGACTCAGTCAGGTTGGCAAAAAGGCTCGCACAAAGGCTCAAGAGAAGGTCTTTGTCTGCTCAGCAAGGGAGCCCATGGCAAAACTAGGCTCTGGTTAGTGGCAGGTTTTGCCTAAATCCCTCTATATCGCCTCTATATAAGCAATGGGGTTAGTGGGAGCATTGGGTCGGTCGGTTCTAGTTTCCCTGTTTCCCCCCTCTGGGAGTATCTTGCGCAATTAATCGGTCCTATCGATGGTGGACAACGCCCAATTCTAAAGAAGCATTAAGGATGAAAGCAACAAGCAACAGGGTACAATCTAGTGATGAAAGATATGTATACGCTTAGCTCCAGCCAATTATAGCGTCTGGAATTGAGCACACATTCAACTTGCTGTTTAACTCCTGTGGAGTGCATAGTGTAGCGCTCTGTACCTGTTGAGTTCTCGCCCTAAATCATGGGAAGACACCAATAGTAAATCAAAATTATCAAGATTGTTGTTGGGAGAATAATTTAATGAGGGATTTAGTCACAAACTTGATTAGGAATTATGATAGCTCAGGTCGCTACCTAGATCGGGATGCCATCGATTCACTTAAGTCTTACTTTGAAACTGGCACCGCTCGGGTGGCTGTAGCTACTTTAATCAATGGCAATGCTGCTTCTATTGTCAAGCAAGCATCAGCACAACTGTATGAGGAAGTTCCTGAACTGTTGCGTCCAGGTGGCAATTCTTATACAACTCGTCGTTATGCTGCTTGTTTACGAGATCTGGATTATTACCTGCGCTATGCTAGTTATGCCCTAGTTGCTGGTGATACCAATGTCCTGGATGAGCGGGTTCTACAAGGGTTGCGGGAAACCTATAACTCCCTAGGTGTGCCAATCGGTCCAACGGTACGTGGGATTGAGATTATGAAAGATATGGTCAAAGCAATGGCAACAGAAGCTGGTATTGGGAATATCGGATTTGTTGATCAGCCTTTTGACCACATGAATCGTGAGTTTAGCGAAACAGATGTTTAAGACATTGATGGTTCGTTGAGAGTTGACGGTTCTACGGGTGACCGGACTGGTTGCCCGTACTATAGGGCTGCGCGCAGGGAATCGGGAATCGGGAATCGGGAATCGGGAATCGGGAATCGGGTAATTGCTGATTTAATTGCTAATTTTGTCAAGGTCTATTACTTGAACGCTGCTCCAGTAAGGGACGAAACTAACAAACTGGCCAGAGCGTCCAGCCACAAATAATTGAATTACTGATTTAATTGCGATTGGCCGTAGGCCAGGCTACGCGAACGCTTAATACAGGCTTGCTGGTTTGTAGCACTCAGGACGGATAACTGGCTTTTAAAATAGTACATAAATACTAAATCACGTCCAGCCAGTATGTGTGGTAGATTCACCCTGACAACGATAGGGGTAAGCCTAGCGCGAGCTTTGAATTTAGATCATGTGCCAACTGAGGAGGCTAAGTACAATATTGCCCCTACTCAGCTGGTAGCAACAGTCTTAAACCCCTCAAACGATAGCGAGCGACAATGGCAATTGTTACGTTGGGGTTTAATTCCTAGTTGGGCAAAGGATATTAAAATTGGTGCAAAGCTGATTAATGCTAGAGCAGAAACGGTAGCAGAAAAGCCAGCATTTCGCAGTGCATTTCGTCGTCGGCGTTGCTTGGTTGTAGCGGATGGTTTTTATGAGTGGCGACGAAAGGATGGCAAGAAGCAACCGTTGTATTTCCAGAGGAAAGATAAGCGTCCGTTTGCTTTTGCAGGACTTTGGGAACGTTGGAAAAATCCAGCGGGTGAGATAATTGTTTCTTGTACAATTATAACCACAGTAGCTAATGAAATTATCAGTCCGATCCATGATCGAATGCCAGTGATATTAGAACCTAGTGATTATGATTTATGGCTGCATCATCAGGTAAGTCAACGGGAGCTATTGCAGCCACTACTGATTACCTATGATGCCCAGAAGATGAGTGTTTATCCCGTTAGCACTACTGTGAATAATGTCAGAAATAGTAGTCCTGAGTGTATCATACCTGTGGAAATTAATAATAAGTCCAATAGTCACTACCATTCTACATTTTAAATTACCATGACTGCTTTTACAGTAAATTTAAACTCTATTCTTGAAATAACCGATGACCAATTTTATCAGTTATGTCGAAATAACCCGGAGATTAAATTTGAGCGCAATGCCAAGGGAGAACTGATTATTATGTCACCTACTGGTGGAGAAACTGGTAAACAAAATTTTGAACTAGCTACTGATTTTGGAATTTGGAATCGACAAGCTAAATTAGGGGTTTGTTTTGACTCTTCGACATGCTTTAAACTCCCTAATGGTGCTGACCGTTCTCCGGATATAGCGTGGATTAAACAAGAACGTTGGGATTCGCTTAAACCAGAGCAACGCCAGAAGTTTCCACCGATTTGCCCCGATTTTGTTCTAGAATTAATGTCTCCAACTGATAGGTTAACCGTGACTCAAGCCAAGATGGAGGAATATCTAAAAAATGGGGTACGTCTGGGCTGGTTAATTAATCCTCAAGCACAGCAAGTGGAAATTTATCGACCAGGACAAGTGGTGGAAGTGTTGGAGTCTCCTAAGACTTTATCAGGGGAAGAGGTTTTGCCTGGGTTTGTCCTGGATTTACACTATCTTTGGTCAACCTAGGATTATTGTGCGTTCGCGTAGCGGCTCGTAGCAAGCATTGCTTTTTTTTAAATAAGCAAGATGTGAGCAATATTTATTGTTAAATTTGTTATATAATTTGCTAACATAACCATGACAGCTTTTACAGTAAATTTAAACTCTATTATTGAACTGACCGATGACAAATTTTATCAGTTATGTCGAAATAACCCGGAGATTAAATTTGAGCGCAATGCCAAGGGAGAAGTGATTATTATGTCACCTACTGGCGGAGAAACCGGTAACTATAATTCAGAAATAAATGCTGATTTCGTGATCTGGAATCGACGAACTAAGCTAGGTAAAGTTTTTGATTCATCGACGTGCTTTAAACTCCCTAATGGTGCTGACCGTTCTCCGGATGTAGCGTGGATTAAACAACAACGCTGGGATGCACTTAAACCAGAGCAACGCCAGAAGTTTCCACCGATTTGCCCGGATTTTGTGGTAGAATTAATGTCTCCAAGTGATCGGTTAACGGTGACTCAAGCCAAGATGGAGGAATATCTAAAAAATGGGGTACGTCTGGGCTGGTTAATTAATCCTCAAGCACGGCAAGTGGAAATTTATCGACCAGGACAAGTGGTGGAGGTGTTGGAGTCTCCTAAGACTTTATCAGGGGAGGAGGTTTTGCCTGGGTTTGTCTTGGATTTGCACTATCTTTGGTCAACCTAGGATTCTGCTTTTGTCAATAATCACTTGCCCCCGGAATGATAATTTTTTAAAAATTCAACACTAGTTTTTTAGAGGTCTGCTATGGGTCGTGCATCAAAACTAAAACAACAACGTCGCCAAGAATCTCACGATGTTACTAACAGGACTTCATCCCGAGCTAGGTACGTATTATTTGAATCCAATAGCTCTAATTACCTAGCCTCATTAGAGTTATTAGGTGGTATGGAACGCTTAAATTGGTGTCCTCATCCAGGGGGAGCACTCAAATTTGATTCCTCCAGTCAAGCCCAAGCCAAAGCTAAGCGGATTGCTAAGCAAAGAGGATACAGCCTAGAAGTGGTTGAGCTTAATTCTGAAAATGTTAATACTGACCAAAAACCTTAGTTACAACCTCCACATTCGGTTCAACCTCTATCCAAAGGGTGGCACCACCATTCTTGGGAGACTCGGGTCGATAGACTAACCGGGATGGCCCGCTGATTTCTACATAATGACAGTTGATATCGCGATTACCCCGTTTAACTGTAATCACTGGGTCTGTTGTATGGTTTTGTTGATTCTTGAGAAGTATTTCCTCGTTGAGGTAAATGTGAGTCAGGGATTTGCTGGGCTGTTTTCTCCAGGAGCCTTGTGGTCCACGGCTACCGGGAACTATCTTGGGCATACCGTTATATAGGGGAATCCGCCAAAAGCGACCAACTTTTTCGGCTCCTTGAATTCTGCCCTCTTTCAGGAGTTGGCGAACTCGTTGAGGACAAATACCTAGAAGATAGGCAGCTTGGGTGGTATCTATCATGATCGGACAACTTACTCTAGCGCTATTAATTTATTCGAAAATATACCATACAATTACAGCAATTGCCAAGTTTGATAGGGAACAGCGGATCTGGGAACAGCGGATCTGGGAACAGCGGATCTGGGAACAGCGGATCTGGGAACAGCGGATCTGGGAACAGCGGATCTGGGAACAGAGATTATTAAAGATTAAGCATTAAGTATTAAGTATTAAGTATTAAGTATTAAAGATTAAAGATTAAGTACTAAGTATTCAAGATTAAGTGTTGAATCTAGTAATAATGGTTTAGCAAAATTGCTGATGTCTGTGCATAAAGTAGAATAAAAATAAGCAAAAATCTCTATAACTATAGCAAATTATCGAAAACTACTTCTTAGATCTCCCGTCTCCACCCTATCCCCACACGTAAGCATTCAGGCGTCAGGCGTCAGGCGTCAGGCGTCAGCCGTTGGCCAACTACTGATAGCACCTCAAGTAGCGTGTGCGTAGCACATAAGCTGAATGCTGATAGCTGAATGCTGTTCGCGTAGCGTGCGCGTAGCGCTTAAGCTGAATGCTTACCACTCTCGCTTATTCGCTGGCTCCAGCCCTATAGTTCTGACAGTAATACCGTCGAAATCGATAACCAGGGACTTTAGATATAGATTGTTTATCCTTAATACAACCTTGGGATTTTAACTCAACAGAGGCAGAAAAATTGACTACCCACAATTCTAAAGGTTTCGGCAGTTGAGCCACAGTTTTTTGTAGCGTTTCTGTAGCCACCCTTGGCTCGGTGTCTTTATGTGCCAAGAGAAACTGGGGTGAATTAATAGCAGTATCAACTACTTTGCGACGGTTCAATTCCCAAGCTAAGCCCATGATTTCTCCTGTTTGTTCATGGCTTTTGTGAACTGTGGCAATCAGGACTGGAAGGGATTGAGACTGGGAATCACTAATCTCTAATATTTTAGCGATCGCAAGATCTGGTCGATCGGCTTTTTGGTAACTGACATGGGATGCGACTATGACTCCACCTACCAATCCCATCAACAGGATTAGTGCTACCCATTGCTGATCTTTCCCTTGGGCAGCTCTCCAACAACTGGCAAAGCTTGCTGCTAGTAACATAATTACGATGGGGAAGTAGACAAACTGGTAACGAGCCGCTAAGGTCAAATCAATCCCAAGACCGTAAGTGAATAATAAGAATAATGCGATCGCTCCCACCACAAATCCGCCCAAAACCTGAGTCATGACCTTAGTCTGGGAGTGTAAGCTCTGAATTCTGAGTCCTCGACGCAACAGTTGCACGATCAAGACTACTAATATTACTGTTACTAGTCCAGAGGCGACCATAATCGGTAGGGATTGCCCTTCTACTGGCAGCATCACTACCATAGTGATCAGCCAAGACAAGAGTCTAGCTACCGGTTCGAGCAAATTGCTCAGGGTTGTGTCTTGGTGAACCCACTCTGTCAAACGATTACTGGAGGGGCGTGGCAAAATTGGCAGCCAAACTAAGACTCCCATTAATGTCCCGAGGGCCACTGCGTAAATTCGCCACCAGTACTTCCAAGAAAACACTGAACCCCCTGACCCAATCCGCAACCCAAGCATTACCAGTCCTACAGCTGCGATCACCAGGACGAAAAAGTAATGGACAGCTATGCCTAAACTATTGACAATAACCCAGATTAATGCTATTGAAATCGGGAAGGGAGTCTGCCGTTGAAGCGATCGCGTAGCGTACACCAAACAACTGACTGAAGCGATAACTAATAGAATCCCTAGAGTGTAGTGTCGAGCTTCTTGTGCCAGATAGATGCCATAGGGTGAAACAGCCATCAGTGCTGCTGCGAAGTGACCGACCAGGGAAGAGCGAAACCCTAACCAACCTAAGCCAAACATGGCTGGAATGGAAATCACTCCCAGTAGGACACTTAAGGATCGCGCTACCCACAGGGATACCAATTCCTCATGGCCTGGAAACAGCTTCAGCCACAGATGGGTGAGGACGAAGTACAGTGGTGGGTGATTACTCTCCGTGATTAGGTTATTAATAACGGAATTGATGCTAGCACTAGAGTTCGGTTTGAGGGGAGCTAAGAGGGTATCTGAGGTAATCACCTGATCCAGGGGTACGCTCCGAAAACTATTGCCCAGGCTAAACACTAGGGTGGCAAATTCATCTGACCAGGGGGGTTTTCCGGCCAGATAGGTAAACCGTAAACCTGCTGCGATCGCTATCCACACCAGCAGTAATAGAACTATGACCCAACTACTCCAGCTTTTGTCCACTTGGGATTTTGGGTGGTTAAGAATCATTAGCCATTAATTCTCTTTGTAGGTAGGAATAAACGTAACGTTCTCCCACACTACTTTATTATTGTTGATGCCACTGTTTAGTTACTTGAACTGAAATCGGTGCTGGGGCAGAGGAATAATACCGCGCAATAATACCCCTATGAAATAATTAGATGAGCTAATCATTGGGATAATTTTTGAATACTGATGAAAGACAAGCTCAAACCAGACTGGGCGGGGGATGACTTACTCTCCCGGTTCGTTAATCTGTTGATCGACACCAAGCCGATCTACAAGGTGATGCAACACCAGGCCAGACAGGTGCTAATTAAAACCGCAGAAAAAAATGGGATTGAGTGGCGGAAAAACTACCAGGAGTTAGAAAAATCAGCAGCGAAGACCTTACTATCCGAGATTACTAACCCTAGCCTGGTCTACCCAGACTACTACAAAGTGCCTTTCCATGCTTATGACCAGGGAAACCTATGCTGGGAAGCTGCCTTTGAAGCTGGCAGTGCTACCAAGGCTATGGGGTTGAGGATTTGGCCTAAAGAAAAACTTACTTGGCTTTCGGCACAAGAACGATTACGAAGTAGTTTTCATAAAGTACTAGGAGAGTATAATCCCGAGATAGTCACAGATGTCCTAGACATTGGCTGCTCAGTGGGCATCTCTACCTTAGCGCTACACCGCTACTACTCCAGGATCAAAAAGGGCAAAATCCGCACCGTTGGGTTAGACTTATCCCCTTATATGCTGGCTGTGGCCAAGACCATGGATCAGACAGCAGAAATATCAGAATGGATCCATGGCAAAGGAGAGGACACCGGTTTACCGGACAATTCATTTGATGTGGTCACGTTACAGTTTGTGATCCACGAACTACCGCGCCAAGCAACAGAGGAAATTTTTTCGGAAGTGCTACGGATTCTACGACCTGGTGGCTGCCTTGGTGTTGTAGACAATAATCCTGCCTCCCCAGTCATCCAGAATCTCCCCCCTGCACTGTTTGTGTTGATGAAAAGTACAGAACCTTGGAGTGATGACTACTACAGCTTTAATGTAGAAGAGGCGATGATTAAAGTTGGTTTTGACTATCAGACCACGGTAGCCAGCGATCCTCGTCACCGCACTATTATTGCTACAAAACCTGGTTGAGGTGAGTGTGGGTTGTAGCAATTCCTCTGGATTCAGTGGCTAATAGTGATAATTACGAGTCAATCCCAAACTAGTCCATTTGGGATTGACTCGCTGTTTGCAGCTTCCTGTGCCGTTCAAAGGTGCTGTAAAAACAACCCAGTTAGGTTATATAAGTAAGGATCTGAAAAAATCAGTATAATTTTAATAAATTTATCATGAAGACTAGCCAAATTTTTTGAAAGCTTTTTTAAACTAAATGTGAAGATTTGGTTAATTATGAAAAAAAAGTAAAAATATTGTGAATTAAGTCCAGGTGGTTTTCGAGTATCCTAGTCTTGCCCAAACTGAGTTCGACATCACCGACTTTATCCAGGAGTCAGGAGCTTCGAGTCAGGAGTCAGTAGCCATAATAACGGAATTTTATAGTTAATTTGGAATTAATCAGAGTTTAATGGGCAATTAACCTATGTATTCTCCCAATAACTTCTGAATTATTCTCCTGAATTCTGAATGATGTCTCCTATCTTCTCAAAACACCAGGCAATTTCTGACAGGGAACTGAGGTTGCTCAAGACCTATTGCCCAACACCGATTGTTCATACTGGGATTTTGGCATCAACAGGTTTGGGGTAGACTCAAATCTAATCTCTTTGTCCTTTCCCCTTTCCCCTGACAACTCCGGCGAAGTCTAATAAGCGCCCAAAGCCGCTTAGGCCAAAGCAGGAGCAGAATTTAGGGCAGCACTATGGTATTGATTCGACTAATAGCAGTAAAACCAAATTGGACTAATAGTCATGGGAGCATGATCTCCTGATCTGGCCAGCCTTGGCCTTTATCACCTTTCTCGTCAGAGAGATAACATAAAAGGAGTTCTTGCAAGCAGTACCTACACTAGGAGGTGTGACCCAAGGGGGATTTACTCGCCCATTGAAAAATACACCAAAGCGCGAATTTAATCCTTAATGGTAAGAGCGCACCTATAGAAAGTATGGGTTTGGTGACACTCGATGGCAATCAGGCGAAGCCAAGCTATCAGTTGTATCGTCTCTATTTTCGTCTTGCAGTTGCCAGGTAACCTATTGGATCTATCTCCTAGATTTCTTTAGATGTCTTTTGTTAAGAACATAAACAATCACTCTTAATTATGTCAGAAATTCTAACACTAATCAAAAAACCAGAAATTCCCAAAAAATTAGTAAAACCATCTCAACCAATTGAACTAATTCAGCCATCAGAACCAAAGTTTATGGCTGTTGGGGTTATAACTGGTGAGGTAGATTTGTCTGAGAAAATTCCTACCATTACCATCCAGGGTAAGCCTTACCCACTCTTTTTTCTGCTGAAGCACAACCGGAAAAGGTATGTGCTGGATATTCTCAAGGGGCACATCGAGGCCGGAAACCGAGAGCATCGCCTCGTGGTATATCCTAAGCCGATCCATTTCCCAGATCGGAACAAATTCCAGGATATCCGGTTTGAGGTGATTGGGATTTTACAGGAAGACAGACCCCATGCTTGGGCTGAAGCGATTGGCAATGGGTATTTCATCTTGGCTGGATTGTGGCAGTTCATCCCTGTTTGTAAAGTTCCCTGTGTGTCAGTCTTTAGGAACCACAGTGAACAATTAGTGAACTATCTCAAAACTCACCAGGCTACAGAAAGAACTCGGGTACTCAAAGCTGGTCACTGTCCATTATTCTGGCGGGACTCCTCGGTCAAACCATTCCGATTCAATCCTAAGCTCAAGGAGCAGGGCAAGCCAAAATTCATCCAGGTCAAAGCCCGATTCCTTCCCCACAAAAATGCCTTCGCGTTTGTAGAAGAATTGGCACCCCCAATGGATCAGCCTCCACGGTTCTGCAAGGTTCGGAAAGAAGATAAGCAGGAAGCCTTGGCCGAAGCTAAGAGAAGAGCTGCTGAAATGGCTGAAAAAAGAGCTGCTGAAAGTTCTGAAAGTCCTGAAAAAACAGCTGCTGAAAGTCCTGAAAAAAGACCTGATGAAATTCCTGAAAGTGCTGAAAGTTGAGTACTTCTATTCAAAATACCAACTCTGCTCAGTACCAACCCAACTCCCAGTCGAGCCGTTGAGACTTGACTGCTCAGGTGTTTGGTGCTGGCAAGGCTGGTAGGGTGATAGTTAAGACTTCAGCAGAGGTCAGGTAAGCTAGCGCTGCGCTATAAATTGATTGAGTGGCTATAGTATTGCCATGGCTAAACTATAGCGCTAGGCTAACCCAGCCAGTAAATGAGCTTTTGCTCACCAAAAACCTGTAATTAATTGTCTTGGTCTTCCAAAAACTCAACATCTTCATAGAGCTGGGATAGAGGACAGTCAAAGTCAATGCTGGTTATATGTACATCCGGTTCTGTTGCGTCTTTTGTGGTTTCATCCATCAAGTAACTGGTAAGTTCCCATTTGCCTCTATCATTAAGTCGGTAGCATTCAATGCTCATGGTTTCCGAATCAATCAGGAGATATTCCCTAAGGGTATCAAGGCGGCGGTAGTGTCTAAATTTTTTACCGCGTTCGCGTAGCGTAGCCCTTCGGGCTAATCGCTACCTTCTGTACCAGGGGAAAGGACTTCCGCAATCAGACAAGGGTGATAAATCACTTTGCGGGACTTTTGGTCACGGTGGTCACAGGTTACCATGACATCGGGATAGTAATAAGGCCCGTTTGCTGATACACCAAGTTTGGCATCTGCCATAAAAACTTTACAGCTTTTGCCACGTAAGTGAATTTTTAGGGCAGAGGCTAAATTGAGGGCAATGGAGTTGTGGGGAAGTGTTCCCCCAGTGATGGCATAAACTTTACCATTGATAAAGTTATATTTAATGGGTTGCTTCTCTTCCCATGCCAAGTACTCTTGAGCGGTCATCAAGGGGATGGTTGGATTGGCGATCATGTGAGTAATAGCGCTGTGCGCAAGGAATAGGAAATAGAAAAAGATAGGGGAGTGTGGGGAGATGGGGAGATGGGGAGATGGGGAGAAACGGGAGATGGGTAAGGTTTTTTTTAAGGGTAATTATCCTGACATGATATAAGACCACCCTGCATCACTTCCTGCCTTGAATTTGTAAACACTATTACACCCATTGGTATCACTGATAGGAATCATTTTACCAAGCAGTTTACTTAATCTAGCCAATCATTGAAAATAATAAGTTATAATTAAGGGTTAACCTATTTTATTCAGGTTTAGGGTATTGCTTTGACAAGGATGCGATCGCGTAGCGTAGCCCTTCGGGCTAATCGCAACTGCCCCCGTTGGTTCTTTTCTGTAAAAAAGCGAAGCATCAGTTTTTGTACTTAAGAGTAATTATCTCTGATTATCTTATATTTTATTGACAATGAAATATCCCTGCTCTTAGAATCGCGAATGGCGCAGGAGTTCTTGAGCCGAACTCCAATCTTTTCCAAAGTCCGATCGGGCAGGAAACCTGAGTATTCCTGAATTCCCCGGAACCAGAAGCCACAAGGAGACCCTATGGTTCAATCTTCTGAGTGCTCAATCCAAATTGGCCCGGCCTTAAGGGGATGGGAGACACGAGGGTCTCCATCATCTCGACTGTCCTGTCCCTTTAACATCAGGCCAAAATTCGGAAAATCAATAATTCAAACATCATGCTAAATACACCATTCAACCGCTTCAAGCCAGCTGCTCTTCCCTTGAAGAAAGCACTCTCAAGACTAGCACTCGGTCTAGCGACCCTGCCCTTTGCTGTAGTGGCAGTATTTTGTGTCACAGCTCCCACGGCTTTAGCAGAAACGGTAGAACCATTGCATGGAATAAACATCACTGAAAAAGGTGTCACGATCGTAGTGACGAGCAACGGCTGCACGCAGAAAGAGGACTTCACAACCATATTGGCAAAATCCCAGCCTCCCATTGTTACCTTCATCCGCCTGAAACCGGATCTTTGTAAAGGTGTTTCCCGTCCCTACCCGATTACGTTCTCGCTGTCGGAAGTGGGAGCGAAAGAGTTTAAAGTGGCCAATCTGTTTGTACCCGGCCCCAGATTTTAGCGGCGGAAGTTCTTAAAACAGGACTCTAAGTCGAAAAAAATGTCACAAACTCCCTGGTGATATCGTTTTAGTTATAGAGGGAAACACCTAACTTTGGGGTAGGCAAGTGTGGCGAACACGAGTTAAACAAGGTTTAACTTTTACCCTATGGTCTCAATTTAATAATTCCGCTCAAATTCCTCCCGATGGTGACGTTACGGTAGAGCGCGGGAGGAATTTTTTAGATCGATCTCAGTTATAATAAATCTTAAAAAGCCTAAGTCATTTCCAATTGCCCATCTGTCTATACCAACCAAGGATATTTTTCACAACACCGTTCGGTTAGCCCTGGAAAAAGATGGCTAGGTTATCACCAAATATATTCTATTATACATCAAAGTTTACGGAAAGGCATGGAAACATTAAACTATCATGAATTAGTCCAAAAAATCCTGAAAGCCCACGCTATCAACCTTAACGATGATCAGACAGAAGTTCAAATGATTTTTGATAGTGAGCGCAATCATTATTTAGTTATGCTAGTGGGCTGGTATGACCAACGACGGGAATATGGAAGCTTAATTCATATTGATATAAAAGATAACAAAATTTGGATTCAGAGTGATGGCACTGAAGTGGGAGTAGCTAATGAATTAGTTGAAGCCGGAGTTCCCCAACAGGATATAGTTTTAGGGTTTAAGTCTCCCTTCAAAAGGCAATTTACTGCATATGCTCACCAGTAGCCTGTTACAAAAAAGCAGTTTAGTCGTAGGGTGGGCAAAAAGTAATAGACTTTTTCCATTAAGCTTATCGGCGATCGCTTTTTTACCACCCTACCATTATAGCTTCAATCCAATAGCCAACTAAACAAATCGCCCACAGTAATGCTTAACTCCCTAGCAAAGGATGGCACAGGAAGTTTCTCGGATGATTGATCAAACACTTCGATTTGCTGTTTTGGACGATAAACGAAAACGGTTTGCTCTTCTGGATCAATCAACCAGCCCATTGCCGTCCCATACGTTAAACAATGGAGAATATTCTTTGTCACCTTGGTTTGACTTTGGTCAGGTGAAAGAATCTCAATTGTCCAATCAGGCGCTGCCTGGAAAACATTGGCAATTTCGCCATTGTCATCACGAGGAATTCTCTGGTAAACAAACACAGATACATCCGGAACGGTTGAGCGTCCACCAAAAGTACACCGAAGTTCTGGAAAAGCACGAGCAATTCGTTCTTGCTTCACCACTAGATTAATAGCAGTAACCAATTCCCCTTGAATTGTGCTGTGTTTTCCCTGTGGCATTGGTTTCTGAATAATTTGGCCATCAATGTACTCACTAGCAGGTTTGGTTTCTGGTAGTTTTAGAAATGCTTCCAATGACACTAGTTGTGATTTTTTATTGGGAGAGTTTTGAGTAATCATTGTCATTGGTCACAAACCCCATGTAATTCCTCTCTCTATTATATAGCATTTTTAGTTAAGATGTGAACATAAATATAATCAAGCAATTAGCCATGGTAACCAAATTGCTAAACTCAGCAAGCTAACAAACAAAACTGGCATGGTAAGAATAAAAGTTAAGCGAATATAATAAACCCAACTGATTTGGAGTCCTCTAAAAGCCAATACATTCAACCAAAGTAGAGTTGATAGACTTCCTAAAGGAGTAATTTTTGCTCCTAAGTTGCACCCAATTAAATTACCGTATATCATCACTTCTTTTACAGCTGGATCAATATCCGTAATGTTTTCAATTGCCTTAGCATTCAGCAGTAATGTTGGTAAATTGTTGAGTACACTGGCAATAAATGTGGCTAGGAAACCACTACCACTAGCGGCTAAGGTGAGTCCCCAATTAGAAAGAATTTCCAACCGCTGGCTCAACAGAGCAGTTATGCCCAGATTGTCCAAACCGATGCTGAATAAAAACAGGACTAGGATAAGTAAAATAATTCGCCATGGCAGTTGACCTGCTAGCTGTAAAATATAACTAAGTGTAATAGCACGACCGTTAAGGGAACGTGCTGCTAATGCCACCATCACTAAAGCTGCCATAGCAGCAATCCAGGCAATGGGTAAATTTAGCACTTTTGCCAACAAGTAGCCAATTAGGAGTAGTCCTAAAATAGGAAAACTCAATTTAAAAATTAAGGAATCTCGAATCGCACGATTAGGTGGTGGTAGACGGGCAAGGTTATAGGTCAGGGGGATTTCGGGTTCAAAATAGAACCAGAGAATGATGATACTAGTGGCTATTGTGGCAACGGTTACGGGCAACATCACCATCACATACCGCAACCAGGAAATCTGTAAATAATCAACATAAATCAGATTTACTGGATTACTCATCGGCAGTAGCAAGCTAGCGGCATCGGTAATAAAACCACTAGTAAATACAAATGCTAGAGTAGCTTTGGCACTAAAGCCAAGCAGCAGCAAAATTTCCATGACAGCAGCTGTCCAGACTATGGTGGTGGCCACGTTAGTAAACACATTGCTCAATAACATCCCGACTAGGATCACTAAGGAGAAAAGCAAATGGCCACGACCACATCCCCAATTAGCTATGTGAAGCGCTAACCACCGAAACCAACCTGCTTGACCTAAACTTAGGGCAATAATAATTAGAGCAATGAGGGTGAAAGTGGCGTTTCCAACTCTCGCCCAGACTATGGGAATATGGTGCAATAGCAAAGGGAACAGGGAGTAGGGAGTAGGGAGTAGGGAGTAGGGAACAAAAATTGTCACAATTCCTACACTGATCCCTATATAACTAATAACTAATAACTAATGACTAGTGATCCGATGCTAGGGATAAGTGATCATTTTATGGTACTATCAACCGTCAACGGTGAACGGTAAACGGTGAACTGTCAAGAAAAGCTAAAGCATTAGGTAAAATAAGCTATTAGGTCACAAATAGTGTTATATTCCTTAAGTTAAAGATTAAACCACTAGATATAGCGTGACCTCTGCCAGAGTCTTCCCCAAACCCATGAACCATATCCAGGAGTGGACAGCTAGTAGTGTTGATGAACAGCTGACTCGCCTCAATGTAAGGTCTCTCGAAGGCTCTAGCCCATTTGAGTATCTCTTCTATTCCGACTCCCTGCCCAGACGCAATGATGGTCGATTGCTAAACTCGATTCTGAAACGCTATCAACACCTCGAACAAGGGGGATGGTGGTGTTCTGGTATTGACTTGCTTACTGGTCAGGAGGATATTTGGGGCTGTTTCAAACCCAGCCAACCCCGTCAGAGTGGGGAAACTAGGAAGCTAATAAAATATGAACATCCCCCCAAAACCCCCACAGGCTTGTTTGCTCTGCGAGTACCTTTCCACCTGTGGCAACGGATTGCTGAACGCAATGATTTTACTATTCTCCCCACAGACCTTGACCACAATCAACCGGATCTAGGGTTTTGGCAGTGGCTAATCTCTCACCCCTCGATTCCCTTGTGTATTACTGAGGGCGCTAAGAAAGCTGGAGCTTTACTCACTGCTGGTTACGCTGCGATCGCATTACCAGGAATTAATGGTGGGTATCGAATCCGTAGGGATGCCCAGGGAAATCGGATTGGCAAGTCTGACTTGATTCCTCAACTACAGAAACTAGCGACTCCGGACCGACCGATTTACATAGTCTTTGACCAAGACTCGAAACCGAATACGATCAAAGCTGTCAATGCTGCGATTCGTAGAATGGGATATCTGCTCAATCAAGCAGGTTGCCCTGTGAAGGTAATAACTTGGGATGCCCAGCTAGGCAAAGGGGTAGATGATTTAATTGCTGATCAAGGTCAGAAGACCTTTGAGCAAGTTTACCAACGAGCACTCCCCCTGGATACTTGGAAAGCTAAATCCCTAACCCAGCTCACCTATGGAGCTAACCTTAAAGTAAATTGCCGCTATCTGCAAGAACTTCCGATTCCGGATACAGCCCAACTGATTGGCATTAAATCCCCTAAGGGTACTGGAAAAACCCAACTACTAGAAAAAATTGTCTCTCAAGCCCTAGCCCGAAAGCAATGGGTATTGGTGCTTGGTCATCGGGTGCGATTAGTAGAAGCATTGTGCCAACGCTTTGGCATCAAGTATATCACTGAGGTCAGGGATGACCAGAAGCAAGGGGTATTAGGTTATGGTTTATGTCTCGACTCCTTGCATGGTAATTCTCAGGCTCGCTTCAATGCCGCTAACTGGTCTGATGGCGTAGTGATTATCGATGAAGTCGAGCAAGTGCTCTGGCATGGATTGAACTCTAGCACCTGTCAGAGTAATCGGGTTGCTATTCTCAAATCCCTGAAAACCCTAATCCAGAATGTCTTGGGGGGGTCTGGTCAAGTTTATATTGCGGATGCAGACTTGAGTGATATATCGATAGATTACTTACTGACCTTGTCTGGCGTTGACCTGGAACCCTTCATCATTGAGAATGACTGGAAACCCAACATTGACGGGTCCTGGCAAATTCATAACTATACCGATAGCACACCAAAAAGACTAGTGCGAGAGCTAGAAGCACACATTGCTCAAGGAGGCAAACCCTTTGTGTGTCTTTCTGCTCAAAAACCAAAGAGCCAATGGGGTACTTGCACTCTAGAAGCTTACCTAAAAAAGCAATTTCCCGACCTCCGGATATTGCGCATTGATTCGGAATCCCTTGGTGAAACCAGTCATCCAGCCATGGGGTGTATCAATAACCTCAACAATGTTTTAGGGGAGTATGACATTGTATTAGCTAGTCCTGCTATTGAAACGGGAGTGAGTATTGATCTGCGGGGACACTTTACCTCTGTGTGGTGTATTGCCCAAGGGGTGCAAGGAGAAAATAGTGTCAGACAAACCTTAGGGCGAATCCGAGAAAATCTCCCCCGGTTCATCTGGGTAGCCCCTTATGGCTTTAATCAAGTGGGTAATGGCTCCACGTCTCTATCCTCACTGCTGGCATCTGGACAGCGTTTGACCCAAATGAATATTCGGTTGCTACAACAATCGGATTTCGATGCTGTGGATGATTTAGATACAGGCTTTCAAGCAGAATCCTTGATGTGCTGGGCTAAAATGGCTGTCCGATTCAATGCCGCCATGGTGAACTATCGGGAATCCGTGCTAGCAGGATTGCGTGCTGAAGGTCATCTGGTGATGGATGTTTCCCCAGCTAGTTCCACTAAAGCTGGGAAAAAGAAGTCTAAGGGTTCACCCCAAGCGGAAGAGTTGGGAGCACAGAATGCTCTGATGGCAGCGATTACTGCAGTTAGAGACCAAAACTATCAGGCTGAGTGTAATGCGATCGCATCTAGTCAAGACTTCAGTGATAGCCAATATCAAAAGATTAGCAAATGCCTAGTCAAAACACCATCGGAGCGTCGCTCACTACGGAAGTACGATTTAAAGCAGCGTTATGGCATCCCAGTCACACCAGAACTGGTACTCAAAGATGACCAAGGCTGGTATCAGCAGCTACGGCTCCATTATTTTCTTACCATCGGTCGGCAACATCTAGCAGAACGGGATGCTAAGGTAGCGCGACTGTTAATTGAGCAAGGTCAAGGGAGTATATTTCTACCGGATTTCAATCGTGCTGTGCTAGGAGCCATGATTGGTACCATGAAGGTTTTGGGGATACCAATTCTATTAGAAAATCTGGAACGAGAACTCAAAAATACTGATCAGGACTTGCAGCAGATGGCTGCGATCGCATTAGCAAACCGTTGTGCTATCAAAACCATCACCGGGATAGGACTAGCTAAAAAAGCAACTCCGATTGTTATTATCAGGCGCTTCTTAGATAAAATCGGCTATGGCTTGCAGTGTATTCGTTATCAGAGCCAAGGAAAAAAGCGGTTCAGAGTTTATCAGCTAGTTAGTCCAGAAGATGGTCGCATGGAAGTGTTCCAGAGCTGGTTAGCTAGTGATGGTCAGAGGTTAGGTACTAGTGAAATTTGGCTGGATAATGATTTATCCCCTAGGTCGGGTAACACTCAGTCAGTGGATTCAGAAAACAGTAATTATGTTCAATTGTGTTTGAATGTTTAGTTTTAATTTTTAGTCTTAATTTTTAGTATTACGTGGAGGGTTTGGGGAGGCTATAATCCCTGGGGGGGTGACATGCAAGCTGAAATCATTACTGGGTAATAATTTCAGCCCATAAGTTACAAAAATATATATGCTGTTTTGGGCGCGACCTTGGACGTATTTATAAGGGTTTGAGCTTCCAGAAAATCATTCGTAGGGTCAATTTGGGACTGTATCTTCCCTGAGATAATTGGCATCAAAGCCTCATATAGTAAGCTTTTCAGGGCTCATGTCACCCCCTCAGCTATAATCCCCCACCCTCTAACATTTTATTCAGGTAATATCAAGTTGCATTAAATAACCGTAATATATGAGAGATGCAAGACAATGGTCCAAACTGATGCCCAAGCGAATCAGCATAGAACCCCATCTGAGTATAGAAGAACATTAACAGCGCTATCGTCAAGGGAAAGATCCGATTGAATGCTCCCACTATCAAATCATCTGGTTGCTAGCCCTTGGCAGAACCAGTGAAGAAGTCGCGCAAAGTGACTGGATATAAACGAAGTTGGATTTATGAACTGGTGTGGGGCTACAACCGGATTGGACCGTTGACCTTGGGAGATGGTAGGCGTAGAAACCTGTTTTGCTCCACCTCTTAAAAGCTATCAGCAACAAGGGCAATTAGATCAAATTTTGTCAGGTCCAGCCCGGAAACGAAACCTTAGGATAGGGTCGCCTTTATGGTTAGTCGGCTATGCATAAAAGAGGTGCGCAATAGTCGGCGAATTTAATTCGCCGACTATTGCGCACCTTTGGTTAAAACTTTTTGATTAAGGCGACCCTATCCTTACGGTAACTTCAACCCCCGGATGGTGGGCTGTGGAACGGTCGCAAAGTTGCAGACTATCTCTGTGAATTATTGGTTCGAATTGTCTGACTTCAACTTGGATGGCGGATTCTCAAGCAAATGGATTAAAGGGCTAAAAGTACCTCGACCAACAATCACCAATTCATATCTCAACAACAACAGCAGTGGAAAAAAAAACTGGGCTGTGAAGTGGAGAAAGTGCAAAAAGAACACCCCTGGGCCGAGGTATCGGTATGGAGTCAAGATCAACATCCCATTGGCCTGCAGC
>NZ_JAAHHZ010000082.1:0-30803 GCF_010672005.1 Moorena sp. SIO4A5
TGAGCCCACAGGCCATTGCCACAACTTACGTTAATCAGGGTAAGGGTGGCACGCCGATTCTGTTACTCCATGGCTTCGATAGTTCCCTGCTAGAATTACGCCGCTTGCTACCACTGCTGGCTCAGGACAATGAAACCTGGGCAGTGGATTTGTTGGGTTTTGGGTTTACGGATCGCATGGCAGGGACTCCATTTAGTCCCAATGCGATCGCAACCCATCTCTATTATTTCTGGAAAACCCTGATTAGAACACCAGTCATTGTAGTCGGAGCCTCGATGGGAGGTGCAGCGGCGATTGATTTTACCCTCACTTACCCCCAGGTGGTTAAACAGTTAGTATTAATAGATAGCGCTGGCTGCACCAAGGCTCCCCCGATTGGGAAGTTCTTATTTCCTCCCTTAGGCTACCTAGCGACAGCATTTTTGGCTAATCCCAAGGTAAGGCAAAGTATCAGCAAAAACGCTTACTATGATAAAGGTTGGGCGTCTGAAGATGCCCGAATTTGTGCTGCATTGCACCTAGAAATGCCTGGTTGGAATCAAGCCTTGATTGCGTTTACCAAAAGTGGTGGTTATGGTGATTTTGGGGATAAGCTGGCTCAGATTAGCCAGCCAACTCTAATTTTATGGGGTGACCATGACCAAATTTTAGGCACTGCTGCTGCTAGCAAGTTTAAGGATGCGATCGCACAATCTCAATTAATCTGGATTAAAGACTGTGGTCATGTGCCTCACTTGGAACAAGCTCAAGTTACTGCTGAGCATATTTTAGAATTCGCCTAGAATTCGGCATATAGCAAAGGGAACAGGGAACAGGGAACAGGGAACAGGGAGCAGGGAGCAGGGAGTAGGGAACAGGGAACAAACATTCTCTCAATTGATTTAGGATTGCTATAGCTTCAGGAGTATAGCGGTTTTTAGCCTAATGAGGTACACAGGATTTTTCCTCTGTTCCCTCTTCCCCTCCTGGGAGGGGTTAGGGGTGGGTTACTCTTTCCTGTTCCCTGTTCCCTGTTCCCTGTTCCCTAAAACCAGGAACTCTGTACCTCACCAAATTTAAAACCGCTATATAGCATTTTCAATTTAGATTTGAAAACGCGATCGCATGTCCAACATACCAGGAAATATTGGGATAAGCTGGTTCCAGGGGCATGATTTTATATCCTAGAGAGTCAATAAACATCTCAATGGTTTGATTCTTCAGTTTAAAGGAGTCTTGATTCCCATCATCTACTTCATAAATCAGGATGGGGTGATAGTCTTTAATAGTTTGAATCATCCCCCTTAAAACATTAATTTCTGCTCCTTCCACATCGATTTTCACGACTGTTGGGGGTTTCAAAGTTTTTTGGGACACCAAATCATCAATAGATACAAGGTCAACTGTCATTTCACCCCTGAGATCTGGAGGTGTACCCGCTGTAGCTAAAGTAGCTCCCCCTGAATGATGGGCCAGCAACAATTCTCCGGTTCCGGTTGATTCAGAAACTGCTTGTGGGAAAACAGTAACATTGGAGAAACTATTAAGCTCCACATTCCGTAGAATAATGTCAGCATTGTTTGGAACTGGCTCAAACGCATAAACCTGTCCAGATGGCCCAACTAGCTTCGCAGCAATAATAGTAAAAAAGCCAATATTGGCACCGATATCATAGAAGATATGATCGTGGTTTAAGCAGCTTGCTAAGGCTTTCTGAAGCGGAAGTTCATAGGTACCACGTGCAAAATCAGGATTAGAACCATCCCCATGGAATTTTAGTCCTGCACCTACTCCATTGTTAAGGGTTACCTGTTGATTGCTTAAATTCATTAGTCTACACCTTTGCTACAAAATTTTGAAATACACTTCCTGTATCATTTCCCCATTCCCAGTTAGCAACAATCCCAACTCGGTTAATTCTAAGACGCACCGCATCTGGATAAACATCTGTAAGGGCACGATACAATACTGGTTCATCATTGATGAAGATCATGTAATTCATGCCATCAAAAATCATGCGGAGCCGATGGGAAACACCCCAGTAAATGCGTTTCCCCACATTTGTCCAGACAGCATCAAATAATTCTTCAAAGCCATTGAGATAGAAAAAGGAAGACATTGAAGCACCACCGTAACAGTCATCTAACCAGTTATTGATAGTGATATAATTGTCAGCATCCTGCCAAAAGATAAACCCTCCACGACCTTTTTCTCCCTGTCCTCGTCTAGTTCCAGGGGGAGTAATGTCTACCTGTAAATCCGCTATGTCTGGGTGATCCCAATCAATGGTGTAGGCAGTGCGACCTGGATTAGGATGTTTAGCATCAGCTTGGACTTTGGCTGTACTATTCCCAGTCAGCTCAATTACCCCTAGCCCAATATTCCGATGCCAGACTTTGCTACCACTAGTGGTGGTTTTTCCCATCAAGTCCCCAGCTGCACCAGCAAAATCTTCAGTGATAGCTATTTCGGTACCCTCTACTACCCAAGGGGAGCCAAGGTCGAGTTCAGAAGGAATAGGGATAGTGCGTGGGTGAGCCTCAAAGGAGCGAAAATACAGACTATGGTTAGAGTTAATCCCACCAATGCCAACACCGGTAGCGTTTTCCAGGCGGGTATCTGTAAACCACTTGTTAAAGACTAACTGGCCATTGAGATACAGGCTGAAGGTCTTACCATCATCCAATATCTGTAAAGAGTTGATCGCTGTTGGCTGTAAATACCATAGATCGCTAACAGCTAAACATTCCCAGCTATCATGGTCTTGAATCATAAGTTGACATTTGTCCCCGTCTGCTAGGAAACTCCAGAATTGGTTTTTATCCTGAACACGCCACACAATGCGGACTCCAGTTATCTGAGTAGAGGTTTCGACCAGCAAATGGATTAGCCCAGAGGGTGTGGGACACTCCAACATAGCGACGCTATCTGGTTGAGTGGCTCTAGCACCATCAGCTGTTAACTCATAACTTCCTTGAGAGACACTCCAGAAACCACCCTTGTCCGCTTCAGCACCATCTAGCAAACTATTACCAATTAGGTCATCTGCTGCCTGAGCTGTACCGTACCAGGTGGCGATGTCTGAAATTTGGGCTACATTAGCGCCATAGATTCGCGTATCGACTTCAAAACCATTCTGTCCCAGAATACTTTGGTATACACCAGCATATACTGTGGCATCATCATTGAAAGAATCAATAGCAATGGGACGCATGTTAGGGTAAGCGGCAAGACCATGAGCATTAGGAACAGAAGCAGCATAATAGGCAGCTCCCTTTTCCCGCAGAACTACGATGTAATAAACCTGGAGATTTTGTAAGCCCCTAAATGCTGAGAGCAGATATCCCCCCAACCGAGTCCACAACTCTCCATTTTCTGCCCCAGTGGCATGAACAATAAAGGCATTTCCCTCTGCAGTCGGGTCAACAGGAACTTCCCTGGGGAACCAACCCACTGCTAGATTCTCATCAATATTTGGCAATTTAAACGGTTTGAAATATCTGGAAATTCTGGAGGTACTACGAATCCACCATAGGAGCTTTCGCAACATCCTGCTTTTTCCCTGACTGGAAGTCCAACGCAAAAGTCGTTTAGCCGGTTTATCTGTCTCAGGACCAATCATCCACCGATGGAGTCGTTCTGTTAGGGGCTCAATCCTTTCGGTCTGGGATGTATTATGACCATTGCTCAGAAACACTCCAAAGGCGAGTCCATTGGTACGGGTGTACGGACCATAAGCAATGCCCTGTCTGCCCCACGCAGGTTTTAGCAGAGGCTGGAGACGTAATGCGCCATTGTCAATCCCAATCAGCTTTTCGACATCTATACCCTTACGAACTGCACCACTGGGAGTTTTAGTACCAATGGTTTTACCTGCACAACAGTTGTCTGAGAATGTGTCTGTGAAGGATTTGTTTACTAAATTTTCTGGTGGAGTTAATTGTTGCATGTTGTTGCTTAATGTTTATATAGTGTTTTAAATTGGGTGAGGTACTTTCATCCTAGGGAGTAGGGAGTAGGGAGTAGGGAGTAGGTAATAGGGAATATATAACAGGTAACAGTAGGAAAGATCCTCGAGTTTTTTTTGGTGTTATGCTAAATAAGCAATGTCAAACCCTATCGGGTGTATCTCACTTTTGTAAATTTTGCGTAGGGTGCGTTAGGGGTGGGATTGCCCTGATTTTCCGCCTCTTCGTTCCTGGTTGAAATAGCCCACCCCGTAACGCACCACCCGCTCAAACAGCTTTTAGGAGATGCACCCAATCCTATCTCACCTGCTCCCTTGCTTTCAGAACCATTAAATTTAAATGAAGACCAGCTTAGATGATAGCTGACATTGTCAAGAACAACAAAAAAAATAAAATGGATATATGATGTCCCATATATCCAGAACTGATATGACTGACTGATAAAGGTCTTGAACACTCTTATTAATTATGATTTCATGATTATCTTGAATTAAGTTGCCAAATTGGCTAATTTATCGCTATTTTTTAGACAATTTATAAATTGTGATAGGTACAAATTCCAGGGTTTTAGGGAGCAGGGACTTCGGAGCAGGTAACAGCGGATCTGGGAAAGGGGAATAGATAACAAAAATATGTCTTAACCTTTACTTAGAAGGCTATAGACGGCTATATAGTTATTAAATAGGGGTAAAACAGCACAGGCTAAAAATCAAGTGCATTGTTATATAAAATTTGAAGTCTATAGCAATCCTAAATGAATTGTTATAATTTTTGTTCCCTACTCCCTACTCCCTACTCCCTACTCCCTATTCCCTTTGCTATAGCGTTTATTATAACTATTCAGAATTATGATTCAAACTATATCGACGAAATAATTCATATTTTTGAAAAAAGCAGTCTAAAAACTCACCCTCTGACACATCCTTTAAGGTTAGCCAGCGTGGATTATCAATGAGTTGTTTCATTTGAGATTGATGTTGGTCTAGGGCAGTACGTTTGATATCAAAAACATCACCAATATAGACAGATAATCTAAAATCATTCAGTAAACTAAACCCTGACATGATGGTTTTTTTTAAAAAGGAAACCAGGTTTGGTTTACTCCCTTCCACCCTTGTCCAAGGCCAGTGATTCCAAAACCATATAGGATACTCATAAACTGTCACATCAAATTTAATTGTTTTGAGTGAAGCTACGACAATTTCATTAGTAGCATTATGGTCAGATACACCATCGTTGTAGTAGGGAATAAAAATTTCTTCAGGAAGATAGTTAAGAATAATTTTGGCAACGTTTTGGATAGCAAATTTTCTGGTTTTATCTAATGTTCCATCTTTGAATTCCAGAAAGCTGACATCATGCTGTTGCAGACCAAGTTTTTGAGCGGCTGCTAAGGCTTCATTAGCACGTATTGATTTTACTTGATTTTCTGGAATCAGATGAGCATGAGATTGACATCCATCTGTCATAAAAACAATTTTTACATCGGCTCCGGCTTGCTTTTTACGGATAATTGTTCCACCACAGCCCAGGGTTTCATCATCCTGATGGGGTGAAAAAATAATCGCCGAGCGTCTTAGATTATTTCTGTCATACTCAACTCTGGTTCTATGGATTAGAAAACGATAAAACTGGCGTACCAGAGTTTTTAAGGATAATTTATTGCTCATTTTTAACTTGTCACTTGTTACTATTCTCTGATCCGAAGTTCAACACTTCTGCCTTTGGCTTTCAAAGAATAGTCTTGTACTGCGTAAGTAAATCATCAACAACTTTCTCGAAAGAAAATAGTTCAACCGCTCGCTGATGTCCAGCTTGTCCCATGGATGTTTTAAGTTCTTGGTCAGAAAGAAGTTGCAAGATGGCGTCTGCTAAAGCATCAGCATTACTCCGTTCAACCAGCAGACCTGTCTTACCATCTTCCACAATCTCGGGAAAAGCACCAGCTTGGGTAGCAATAACGGGAAGACCTGCGACCATAGCTTCCACAATTGGCATCCCAAATGCTTCGTGACATACTGAGGGAAATACAAAAATGTCTGCCTGCTGATAATAATTGACTAATTTGGATTGAGGAAGGGAGCCAGTGAAGGATACTTGGCTGGCTAGATCAGCACCAAAGTGATCATTTAATTCGGACAGGTATCGTCTCACGTAACCTATCCAACTTTCATCACCGTAGAATGACGCTAATTCTGCGACTTTGGAGTCATCACTTAATCCGACAATATAGTCGTAGGGTAATGCACCTACAGGACCAACGAGATCAAGTTTGGTTTGAGGGCAGCGCTCGAGCACTTTTTTAAAAGCCTCTAATAAGACATGGGAGCCTTTTTCTGGAGATACTCTCCCCACGTAGAGTAATCGTTTAGCAGGATTGTTGGTGCTGCCATTTTGCTGATTATGGCTGACATAGAAATTCATGAAGCGATCAAGGTTTACCCCATTAAAAACCGGCTGACAGCGCTCGGCAAATTTAGGAAAACGCTGGCGAATCCCTTCTGTGATATACTTACTAGTACCAATAACTAAATCTACCTTACTAAGCCGCTTTTCTAGAATTTTGTGATCGAGTTGGATCAACCACTCACAATGCATGTGCAGGGCAATTTTTATTCCTGGGTTCAAGGCTCGTATCACTGGAATAAACTGAGATAAGTTGTGAATGTGAACAACATCACATTGCTGTTTTATCAAGTCATTAGCTACTTGTAAAATATATCCGAGGTAATAGAGTTGGGAGCCAAATATAGGACGTTTTTGATTCTGTAATCCTGGATTTTTTTCCAGATAGTTTAGCATTTTTTTATCCCGGCCTATGGGAATATATCGATAGTCTACTCCATCATGACTTGCCGTATTAAAGCGTTCTCCTGGTGTATAGACAATAACATCACAATCTTGAACTAAAAGACGCACGAATTCATAGGTCAAAATTCCGATAGAATCCATCGGGTTTGGAAACGATGTCATCACAAAGGGTTGACAGACAAATGCTATCTTTAATCGTTTCTTAGAATCTGCTCCGTTTAATTGATGATTTAATTTGTTGTTTAATTTGTTTTGCTCTCGGTCAATCCTAGCTAATTTATTGCGCACTAAAGTGGTGTAGACTTCAGTGTTACTGGGATGAAGTTTGAGGACATTGTGATAGGACGCGATCGCATCATCTAATTTGCCTTGTTCTTGGAGAGCAACTCCTAAGGTATAATGACTGTTGACCAAGTCTGGCTGTATTGCGATCGCTTTCTGGTAGTAAGCCACCGCAGTCTTCAAATCGCCCCCTTTTTTCCGAGTAACGCCCAAATCGTGATTTAAGGCAGCGTAGTAGGCGTGTTTTTCTTGGGAAAGCTGCCCTTGAGCATAGAGAGCATTACCCAAATTCACATCAGCTTCAGCACAGTTGGGCTGAATCTCCAAAGCTTTTTGATAGCATGCGATCGCATTTTCCCACTTGCCTTGTTGTTGTAGAGCATAGCCAAAGTTGTTGTAAAGCGCTACCGAGTTAGGCTGTAGGGCTAACGCTCGCTGATAAGCTTCCACTGCTTCTGACAATTGACCTTGAGCTTGACGCAAATTGCCTAAACTGAACCAAGCCTTGAAAGACTCCGGATTTACAAGGAGGGTTGTATTGAAAAACTCCTCAGCACTTTGGTACTTACCTATCTGTTGTGCTAGCATTCCTAACCCATACAAGGCATCTGGTTGGTTAGGTATTGCTGCTAGAATCTGACGATAAACTTGCTCAGCTTCCACCAAGCGATTGGCTCGATGATATTGAAGAGCAACTTGAAGTGCTTCAGAAAGTTGTGTCACTGTTGTAATCCTCAATTTTTAGTTTTTAATTGGTAATTGGTAATTGTATAGAGTTGTGAACATACTCGCGCTTGGGTATTGGCAAGAGGCAAGAGGCAAGAGGCAAGAGGCAAGAGGCAAGAGGCAAATTTTAATCAAGTATTTAGGGATTTTTAAGAACACCAAACAATCCTCCAAGCTCTTTCATTCTGCTCCCTACTCCCTGCTCCCTGCTCCCTCTTATGTTCATAAATCAAATACAAACGCTATATATAACTAGGGATAAGCAAAGTAAAAACTTTCTGAACTATGATTCAACATAATCGAGCGCAACTTTGAAGCAATCTCATCCCGTAGGGGAGCAGCTTCGGCTTGAGTCAGCCAAGTAAATAGTTTCTCCACAGCTTGAGGAGACGGATCAATTTTGAGTGCCTCTTGGAGCAGACGAAACGCACCAGCAAGATTCCCTGTCTTTAGGGGAATTACCATATGGTTTAGACAATAATTAAAGTAATGGTTACGAGCGTTGGCTGTAATTGCTGCACAATGCTCAGCAGGAAGATAGCTCTCGGAAATTTCAATCCCCAGGCGGATAGACGTTGCTTGAGCTCCAGATAATATCAGTTCACTGGTCATATTATTATCATGCTCACGGTAACGTGCCAAAATATCGCCTTCGTACCACCAATCATAAAAACTAGCAATACGCTTATAAAGTTCCCAATCAGGAGTATAAGTGTTCCCCGGATCGTAACACCCCAGATGTTCATGAGTAGAGCGACGAATCACAACTGCACAAGGATTCAAGACATTCGAGGTGCCAATCTTCCACAGCCAATCTTGATGGATACCCGTATCTTTTCCATACACTTGTTGGGAGAAAATTATCTTTCCTTTCTCATCGATATTTTCATAACCCGTAAATGCTGCTCCCACAGAATCACTACATGTTTCTAGACTCTTCTTCAAGCGGGAATAAAAACCTGGAAGAACATATTCATCTTCAGGAAGCACATGAATCCACTGACCGCGACTGAGGGCAATACCAAGATTAAAATTGCGTCGCGCACCGATATTTTCTGGATTGCGGTAGTAGCGAACTACCCCTCCCCCAATCGAATTCACCAAATCGTATAGAGGAGGTGTGCTGGCATTATCCATAACCAAAATTTCCATCTCCTCCTCGCCCTGCCATTGAGCCAATACACTCGCCAGACATTCCAGAAGATAGTCAGTACGGTTATATAAAGGAATAATTACTGTCCAAAACGGTCGTTTGTCTTCATTTACCGATACCTTCGGAATCCCTGGAAACTGATATCCCCCGATAGTAACGTCTGGTTGTTCTACCTGCGGTGGCGTTAGTGTCTCAGGAGATACTCTAGAACCGTTGTCAGGATTTACTACTTTCCCATACCGGGGATTGACTAGCATTAGCCCTTGTCGATAAGCAGATGCTGCCTCCTTTAACTGCTTCTGAATTTGATAAATCCTGCCTAAGTTAAAGTAGACTTCCCCATAACTAGGATTGAGCTCCAGAACCTTTTGATAAGATGCGATCGCATTTTCAAACTCACCTTGGTCTTGAAGCACCACTCCCAAATTGTAATGAGCGCTTACCCAATCTGACTGCATCGCGACCGCTTGCCGATAGTAAGCCACAGCATTAGTCAAATCTCCTGCCTTTTGCCGGGTAACCCCTAGCTCATGGTTCAACTGTGCGTAGTGTGCTTGTTTTTCTAGGGAAAGCTTCTCTTGAGCATGGAGTGCATTGCCGAGATTCACATCAGCTTCAGTGCAGGTAGGGTCAATCTCCAAAGCTTGTTGATAAGATGCGATCGCATCGTCCCAATTACCTTGTTGTTGCAGAGCATACCCAAGGTTGTTGTGAACCGCTATTAAGTTCGGCTGTATTGTTAAAACTCGTTGGTAATACTCCACCGAGTCAGACAACTGACCTTGACCTTGGCACAAATTACCTAAACTAAACCAACCCTTAACAGAATTCGGCTCCGCTTCCACAGTAGCTCTGAACAACTTCTCGGCCATCTCATACTGACCTGTTTGCTGTGCCAGCACCCCTAAGCCATATAAAGCTTCCGGATGATTAGGGTGTTGTTCCAAAATCTTATAGTAAACCTGTACAGCCTTGTTTAAGCGATTGGCTTGACGATGTTGAACAGCAAGTTGTAGTGCTTCAGAAACAGTTTCCATCGCAAATTGTCTTGGTTTATGGACTACATTTAATAGAAAATCTTCCAATGCTCTTACCGGTTTCAATTCACCATATAACTTATGCTTATTTTCAGCAACTTGATTAGATATGTATTGACGATATTGAGCATCTTGACCTAACCGTACCGCAATTTTTACATAATCCTCTTTACTCCCAGCAATTGTCTCTTCCAGACCCATCATTTTTAGAATTGCCATCGTATGCCGACCACGCATCAAATCTCCTGGCAATGTCACAATCGGAATATTATGGGCAATCGATTCCAAACTAGAGTTACATCCAGACCAACCAATGCTATCCAAGAATACATCCGCTATGGCTGAGGTTCCAGCAAACCTGCTGTTATCCAGAAATGGCAAAAATATGCAGTAGTCTGTATAATCGAGGCCAAATTTATTAAAAGCATCCCTTAAACGCTGGGTAAATATCTCAGTAACCTGGTCACTTTTAACATATTTAAGAAATACAAACTTACATCGACAATCTAACTCCTTAGCAATTCTAGGAAAAACATCATCATAGTGAGGTAAATACTTATATAAAGATTGGCAGCACCAGAACATAATCTCATCATCCTCTAAGCCTATGTCCTTTTTACTAATTGCTTCCGGTGTAATTTCCAAAGGGGTGTAATGGATAGAGAGATTCGGTAATCTAACTAACCTCTCACTATAATGCTCTTGAGCATTTTCTGCTTCCATTAAATCACTACTCAAGTAATAGTCAATCGTCGGCATTCCACTAGTATCGGGATGTCCCCAAGATGTCATTTGAATCGGAGCCAGTCTTAAACAACCCAACTTAACTGTAGTGGGGGACATCCCGAATTCCGGAAAAATCAGGATGTGTAATTTATCTTTTGTAATTACCTCACACCATTCTTCCATAGTCAAAGAACCTTGAACAAATTTGACAAATGATTTCGCGGCTATTGCTGTTTCCTTATCCTGTTTTAACCCGGTGTGATAACCAAATAGTTCAAAATTCGATCTATCTATATTTTCTACCCAGCCCTTAATCGGTATTTTCCAATTAGAATGATCCCAAAAGAATTCCGAAATAACCCCAATCCGAACTTTTTCATGAGGTGCTAAATTTGGTAGAGGAATTTTCTGGCTCCACCGGGGATAGCACTTCCACATGATCTGGCAAATCATTGCTCCATAAATTTGCTGTAACTCTCGGTTATTTAACCCTTGATAGGCCAGATAAAAAGGCTGAAACGCTCCCACCGCCTTAGCAGCACTTAGCAGTTCCATTGGACTTAGCTCTGTATCGCTCTGTGTATAGCTATCCGCTAATTTTTTCAGACTAGCTTGGTAATTATTTCGCGTTACCTTGATTTCATCAACACTTGAATAAATGATCGGAATCTGACACACGCACATGGCCAGTTTAGCTTCAGCCAAGTTAGGGTTAATACTTAATGCTTGCTGGTAAGACTGTAGGGCTTCTTCTAGCTTGCACTGTTCGTGGAGTGTATTTCCTAAATTGTTATAAACCTCAGCAAAATCAGGTTTCAGCCTAATCGCTTCCTGATAGGACTGTAGCGCTTCCTCTAACTTGCCCTGTTTTTGGAGTATTGTTCCCAAATTGTTATGAGCGTCAGCATAGTCAGGTTTAAGCCTAATTGCTTCTTGGTAAGACTCTCTTGCAGCATCTAACTTGCCCTGTTTTTGGAATAGAGTCCCCAAATTGTTATGAGCCTGAAAACAATCTGCTTTAAGCTTAATCGCTTCCTGGTAGGACTCTCGTGCAGCATCTAACTTACCCTGTACCTGCAGTACATTTCCCAGATTACAATAAGCCTGAGCATAGTCAGGTTTAACCCTAATCGCTTCTTGGTAGCACCGTACCGCTTCCGATAACTTACCCTGACTATAAAGTAAATTTCCTAAATTGTTATGAGCCAGAGCATAGTCAGGTTTAACCCTAATCGCTTCTTGGTAAGACTGTACCGCTTTGTCTAACTCTCCTTGTGCCCAGAAGATATTTCCCAAATTGTTATGAACTTCAGCAAAGTCAGGTTTTAGGGTTAAAGCTTGTTGGTACAACCCTACCGCTTCCTCTAGCTTATTTTTTTCCTCAAATATACTTGCCAGATTAGCAATGGCTATCACGTTATAGGGCTTCGATAAAAGCTTTTCCTCACCCTGATTATCCCCCTGAATCTGTATTACCTGTCTGTAGATAGATTCAGCCTCATCTAATTTACCTAACTGATGATTTTGAGCAGCTGTATTGATTAGAGATTCAAGGTTTGATTCTAACAATTGGTTGGTAGTCATATCGCGGTTTTCAGGGCAGAGCTAGGTGGCTGTAACAGGACTTACGCATTTGCCCCCTAAATCCCCCAATTCTGGGGGACTTTGACATCATTCCCCCCCAGAATTGGGGGGATAGGGGGGCGAAATAAACTTCACCGCGTAAGTCCTGTGTAATACTAAATCCGTTTTGATTAGATATCAATCATGAAAAATTATTTCCCCCTAGTTGTCTGGTCAGTTTGGCAAAACTTTACATAACTTTACATTAAGGCGTCCAGAAATAAATTTTTGCTATAGTAGTTTTATAGGAATAGTTAAGGAATTTGAACATGAACCACTGCGTTGGTACTACCGAAGCTGCATCTTTATTAGGTATTTCTTCTCGACGATTGCGCCAACTCCTGGAGAAGGGTAGGGTCAGGGGTGCCTATAAGAGCTGATTTCTAAAGGTAGTCTAAAGAAATGGACTACAACTGTGGTAGTCGAAGTAGATTATTACCTTGACTTCCTCTGGCATTTCTCCATGAGCCGCTTACCTAAGATTGCTAACCCCCATCGCCCAAACTATCGAGCGTGACCTCAGTGATGCGGAATGGAGCATCATTGAACCCTACAAACCCTTGCCCTAAAGGGTTCGGTCATTCCAGAACGGTTAATCTTCGTATTGTTCTTAACGGGATATTTTACGTACAAGGCACGGGCTGTCAATGGGAAATGTTGCCTCATGATTTACCGCCCTATTCTACTGTCTATAAATACTTTCGCAAGTGGCAACCGCTTTGGCATATGGCAAGGGATTATTGACTTGTTACGAGGCCAGTTACGCACCGAATCAGGACGTGACGAACAATCAACGGTGGCGATAGCCGATTCTCAATCGGTGAAGACCACAGAAAAAAGGGGGATGTCTACGGCTATGACGGTGGCAAGAAGGTTTTTGGCCGTAAACGCCATATCGTCGTAGATTCGCAAGGTTTGCTGTAGGGAATGTTAGTGACCGAAGCAAACATGTCAGAGCGATTGGGATCTGTTGTTGTTTTTAATGAGTCGAAAGAAGCTCTCTCCAAGTTGAAAGTGGTTTGGGTGGCTGTGCGGCTATTCGGGAAAGAATTTTGCCCATGCGGTCAAACAAGTGTGTGGTGAGTCAGTGCAAGTAGAAGTCATAGAACGCTTTGTCATTGGAGTTTGAGATATTGCCAAAGCTAGGAATCGTGGAACGCACGTTTGTGTGGTTGAATCGATTTCGCCGTTTGAGTCACGGACTATGAACAGTATACACAGATGAGTGAGGCGATGATTTATGGTTCTCTCATTCGCCTGATGACAAAACGACTGGCAACAGTTTAAGGTTCTGTTTAGAAATCAGCTCTTAATAGTTAGCTGTAAATAAATCTTGCATTTAAAATTTATGAGTATCTTCTTCTATGGAAGAATTTGTTGATGCCTTACTGGTTATTGGTATCCTTGCCAATCTTGTCAAGGGTGGAGACTTATTCCTTAGGGAATCGCAAAAGCAGAAAGTTCAAGATATTAGCGAATCCATAACTATATATCTTGATGATCTTCGACCTATTTCTTGGCTTCGTCCTCTCACAACTCAAAAGGCACAGCACTGGATCATTGTTGTTGGAGTTATTGAGTTTGTTATAGTAATGGTAGTGGCTTTTACTCTTCAGAGACTTGATCCCGTTGATGATAATATTTTTGGTTTATCTCTTATTTTAACCCAATTATTAGCCCTAGTCTTAAGTGGGTTGTCTTTACCTTTTATTTTCAAGACTGGTCCTAAGACAATGTCTTGGCTTCTCCAAGACGAACGACCACTTCAATTTTTATGTCGTTTTCTTAGACTTATTGTCTTTGGATACGTGATAGGAGGTGCATATCAATTATTTTTGTTACTGTTGATATCTCTAATTTCATTAGTTATTGGCCAAGGAGGGTTTTTCAATTCGCTTGAGTTCTTATTCCAAGCAGGATCTTGGCAGCAATTAACTTACGTGGTTGGTCTATTGATGATTTGGCCAGCATTTACTTATTTTTGGATTGTCGTACAATCTGTCGGCTTGATTTTGTGGCTTGTAGTGCTAATCATTATGCTAGAGACTTGCTTATTAGTCCTGAGAGGCTTTGCATGGAGAGTAGTCGAGTACTCAAAGGGAGCCTACGCGGCCTTACTACTTGCAGTAACAATCATTTTAGGTCTTGTCAGTCTATTTTTGAGTAAGGGTAGCTAACCCATGGTTGCACCGGACCCTTGGCTCACACTGCCATGTTGTGTTTTTGACCTTCTATCGCGCCGGTGACCCACACCGTTAGGCAGCAGCAGATTGTTATAAGGACGGATTAAAGATATTGGTGAAGCATTCAAGCTCATCTACCGCCGCACAATTTCACCTTTGACCCCTCAAAACCCCAGCTTCTGCACCGCCAACCTTTTAGTCTCCTCCCCTCTACGATCATACTTAGCCGTAGTCACAGGGCTTGCATGACCAGCAAGTTTTTGCACCGTCACAATATCAACTCCTACATCTAATAAATCACTACAAAATGTCCTTCTAAAATCATGGGGAGAAAACGACTCCACACCAGCTTGCTTAGCCCTTCTCCTAACAATCTTGAGTACCGCATCAGGACACATCTGCCGCAGTTGCACCTCACCGCCTTTCCTAATAGGACATAGTAGCGCCCCTGGTGCATCACCCCTAACTTTAAGCCAACTCACTACCAAAGAAATCGCACTCTCTGGTAAATAAACCAAGCGATCCTTACCACCCTTACCCCGGCGTACTTAGGTAAGCGGCTCGTGGAGAAATGCCAGAGGAAGTCAAGGTAATAATCTACTTCGACTACCACAGTTGTAGTCCATTTCTTTAGACTACCTTTAGAAATCAGCTCTAAAAGCGGCAAATTCTGGATTATTCCTGTTTTCAACCACCTACCACAAATCACCAAAGGTACCCGTGGACCCAAGGGCAAATGGCGTACCAGTCGTCCTCCCGCTTTAGCCACGATCAATGTCAACCGTAATCGAATTGGCAGCAACAATGGTAAACTTCCTGAAGACCGTCAGCCAGTGATTTCGGTAAAACGAAGCGGCAACAATCTATACGGCAACCAGATCGAAATTCTTGGTCCATGTCGGATTGTTTATCAGCCCGATCACCCACTGCGTTGTGGTGCTCGCCTATGGATCGAAACCTTCAGTGATGTTCATTTCATTGGTGGTAGTTTTCCCGCTAGTGTCTGATCCTAAGGGCATTGCTGATTCTGGCTATGGTTTTCCCAATTCTGGGGGTAACAAAACTTTCAAAGTCCCTCAGAATTCGAGGAGCAACGGGGGCTTTAATAAAACCAGATTATCGCGCATTTATTCCTTAATTCAGGAACGCCAAAACTATGAGATTTATCAGCCCAAAAATAGATTATGTCTTCAAAAAAATATTTGGTTCCAAAGAAAGTCAAACTATATTAATTAGTTTCCTTAATGCTATTATTTACAATGGCGAACCAATCATTAAATCTTTAACCATTATTAATCCCTATAATCCCGGTCAAGTATTGACTTTAAAAGACACTTATTTGGATGTAAAAGCAGTGTTAGCGGATGGAGAAATTGTCCTAATTGAAATGCAAGTCTCATCCATCACTGGTTTTAGCAAACGGGTACTTTATAATATGGTGAAAGGATATGTTAATCAGTTAAAAACAGCAGAGGACTATATTCGTCTTAAACCTGTTATAGCTGTCACAATTACGGATTTTATTTTGTTTGACGAAACTCAGCAAATTATTAATCAATTTGTGTTTCAAGAAAAAACAGAAAAGTTTGAATGTCTGGAAGAGGAATTGCAGTTAATATTTATAGAATTACCGAAATTCCATAAAAGACTCTCAGAATTAGAAACTTTAGCCGATAAATGGATTTATTTCATCAAAGAAGCTTCTAGTCTCGATAATATTCCTCCTTCTTTAGGAGAAGTATCAGAGATAGAATCAGCGTTAAATCTTGCTAATCAAGCTGGTATGACACCAGAAGAATTAGAAATTGCCGATCGCCGTGCTATGGCATTACAAGATGAAAGAGGAAAACTAACTTATGCTGAAGAAATAGGAAGAAAAAATGAGGCGATAGCCTTAATAATGCGTCAACTGAAAAAGCGTTTTGGGGAAATTGATCAAAAAAACATTAGCAAAATAGAAAATTTAACAATTGAAGAGTTGGAAAATTTGGGAGAAGACTTCTTAGATTTCAATAACATAACTGATTTAGAAAATTGGCTTAACTAGCATTCAGCCCGGATATAGCGTTCATAGGACTCATGAGGTACACATTATTTTTTACCTCTTCCCTCTTCCCTTCCCCTCCTGGGAGCAGTAGGGGTGGGTTCCTCTTCCCTGCTCCCTGTTCCCTGTTCCCTGTTCCCTAAAAAAGCTAATTTTGTACTTAATTAAGTACAAAATTGCTATAGTTGTTAAGGTAATATAATTGTCCGAACAGCAGTAGGGAAGCTGATCGCAAAAACGATTAGCCCGAAGGGCTACGCTACGCGATCGCAAAAATATAATTATGATCGACACTTATGATATTGTTGTGGTTGGTGCTGGTCCAGTGGGATTAGCCACTGCCATTGGCTTACAGCAGCGAGGTATCTCTAATTTTCTAGTCCTTGATCAAACTCGTGACTTTCGTCGAGTGGGTCAAGTTATCGACCTTCTGCCCAATGGATTAAAAGCGCTTAAGCACATAGCCCCTTCTGCTTACGAAGCAGTTAAAAAAACGGATCTGGAGTTTTTTCAGAAAGTGCAACCCAATGAAAAATGGGTTTACAAAAATTTTAAGGGAGAGCAAATTCATTCTTTTCCTCTTAGCTATGAGGATTGGTTCAATGATTATGGAGAGGGTCGAGTCTCTATATCTTGGTACGATTTACAGACCACTCTCAGAAACCAACTTCCCGTTGAACAGGTTAAAGCGAATCATCGTTGTATTAATGTAGTGGATGAAGGAAACACCGGATATGTTCGGCTAGATTTTGTTTCTGATGCAGCCATAGAAGCAAATCCCTATGCTCATTGGTCAAACAGACAGAACGATCAAGATACAGTCTCCTTCAATTCAGAGCATAGTGGCCAACAATTTAAAAAAAAATCAATCCGGGCTAGGCTAGTTGTTGCTGCAGATGGTATCAACTCTACCATTCGTCGGATTCTTTATAAGGATAGTCCCTACAGTGGTTTAGCCAGACCTGACTATTCCGGATTTGCCGCCCTATTCTGTATGAAAATCACGGATATTCCTCCAGAGCTAAGCACAGAGCTTGAAAACAAATTTTTTCAGCAGGAACGGATTCTCACCATCACTAATGATCAAATCTCAGAGGATTCGGCTTCTATGGAATCCCCACGGATGCTCCTATTTCGCCGTCCCAATGCTCAGTTTGGGTATTTGCTCCATCTTCCTTTAAACCAGGAAGAGTTGACAGAAAAATCTGGAAGTGCCTTGATTGCTTTAGCATTGCGAGAGTTGGAAAACGCTAATTTTCCCAAAGCTCTCACACAATTAGTGGCTTTATCTCCTCCTGTCAAAATCAAATCCCGTCCCTATTACATTCACCGTGCAGAAACTCTATATCCCTGGAGTTCAGGTAGAGTTATCTTAGTGGGTGATGCCGCCCATGGGATGCCTCCTTTCATGGCTCAAGGGGCTAATCAAGGATTGGAAGATGCTCTGGTTGTAGCTACCATGATCGCTAATATTGTACAGAAAAATAATCTTGATAATATCCAAGCAATCGCCAATGCTTGCCTTAACTACGAATCTCTTCGTCGTCCCTTAATGGAGAAGATTCAGCAAGCAACATTGAACCGAATTCCCTACAGTAACAAACAAGCATGGCATGACTACCAACAATTGGTATATTGTCGTAATTTTGAGCAATTGCTGGAGCAATGTAACCATTTAGCAGTCAGCAGTCAGCAGTCAGCAGTCAGCAGTCAGACAAAGGCTGATAGCTGATAGCTGATAGCTGAACGCGCACGCGTGCGCGTAGCGCTAATCGCTGTTCGCTAATAACTGAATGCTTACAAAAAGCCAAACTTATAAAGCTTTCATACTAATCACATCCTGGCCCAAAACTTGATTTAATTTGCCACTGCGATATCCTTCTAAATCCAAGGTCACATAGACAAAACCCAACTCCTGAAACTCTGCCACTAACTTCGGTAAATCTGTGGTTACCACAAATTCCTTAATCTCTTCCGGTAGTAACTCAATCCGTGCAGTATCTCCTTCTGAACGAACCCTCAAATTGGAGAAACCTAACTTCCGTAAATAGATCTCTGCTCGTCCTACCCGTTGTAACTTAGCTACTGTAATCATTTCCCCATAGGGAAAGCGAGAACTCAGACAAGGTTGGGCAGGTTTATCCCACCAGGGCAGTCCTAATTGTTTCGAGAGTTGGCGCACTTCCGCCTTAGTTACCCCCACTTCCGCTAAAGGCGATCGCGCACCTCGTTCCTTGGCCGCCTGAATCCCTGGACGATAGTCCCTTAAATCATCCCCATTCACCCCATCGACTACATAAGGATAGCCTCGCTCCAGGGCTAGAGGTTTGAGAGTGTCGTGGAGTTCACTTTTGCAAAAATAACAGCGATTGACCGGGTTAGAGGTATAGTTGGGATTATCCATCTCATGGGTTTGGACAACCTCATGGGTAATGCCAATGGTAGCGGCTTGGATGCGAGCGTCTTCTAATTCTTCTGGTAATAGTGAGGGGGATTCAGCAGTGACCGCTAAAGCGCGATCGCTTAAAACATCGTAAGCAATTTTAGCAACTAGCGTGCTATCGACTCCCCCAGAATAGGCAATCAAAGCCCGTTCCATCTCAGCAAATATAGTTTTTAATTGCTTGAGTTTCTGCTCTAGCATGGTTTTGATAAATAATTTTCCCTATTTTTAGCACTATCCCCATTTACTATCATGCCCCATTTATCATGATTAGACTTCGTGGTAGTTGTCGAGAACAGGGAATAGGGAACAGGGAATAGGGAACAGCGGATCACCGGAACAGGGAAAAAAAATTATGCTCAGGGCTGATAGCTGATAGGTCTTGGCATAACTCAGAATTCCCGTTGCCAGAAGATTAGGATAGCGATCGCTAGCAGTAGCACGATGTAAAGTAATCCATAAAGTCCATTTAAAAACAGTTCTGGGAACGGGGGTAAGACACCATACACGGCATCATTCTTTAAATTGAGCCGTGATAAATCCGGGATAACCAAGTATAGAGTTTCAGTCATCCGCTCAATGCCAGGATTCTCGCTCAACTTGCTTAACTCCACTAAATCACGGCTCAAGTGTCCCATCATATAAACCCCAAACGTAAGTAAGGTTGCTAGCAGTGAACTAGTAAATACACCAAACATCAGCGCTACTGCTGTGATTAGAGACAGTTCTAGAAATTGGTAAACCACCGAAACCAGGATGCTAACCACAGGGTATTCAATACTAGAGGCACGTAAGCCCAGCAGATAAATGGCGGTCATAGCCACAACCAGCACAGCCAATACACCCGATAACCCTAAGTGTTTGCCAATGATAAATTCAGCGCGGTTTAGGGGCTTGGGAATTAAGACTAAGACAGTACGCTTTTCGATTTCCTTGTTAATCAACCCCGTACCAACAAATACTGACACGATTACACCCAGGATACCCATCGCCGCTAGACCCAAATCCAGAAAAATTTTCTCTTCTGTGGTTGCTGCTACCTCCGGTAACAGCCTCAGGGCTATGCCTAGGGCTAGGGCAAAAAAGCCGATCAGATATAAAACGCGATCGCGTATCACTTCCCGAAAACCATTAGCTGCGATCGCCCAAATTCTTGCCAAACTCACCCGCTATCTCCTATGCTCCGAATTGTTTTGCTTCCATCATAGGGGAGGTACACAAGGCAAGGGATTTTTGCCATACCAAAGGGAACAGGGAACAGGGAACAGGGATTAGGGAAAAGGGAACAAAAATTCTCACAATTCCTACACGGATTGGTATATAAGGTTAAGTAGTGAATATAGCGAAGATAAAACTATTCCGGACGTCTCAATAGCAATCATTAATAATTACTAATCACCAATTATAGCGGTTTTTATACTAATGAGGTACACATAATTTTTGCCCTGCTACCTATTCCCTATTCCCTATTCCCTATTCCCTATTCCCTATTCCCTATTCCCTATTCCCTATTCCTTATTCCCTATTCCTTATTCCCTATTCCCTATTCCCTATTCCCTATTCCCTATTCCCTATTCCCGATTCCCGATTCCCTGTTCCCTGTTCCCTGTTCCCTGTTCCCTGTTCCCTGTTCCCTGTTCCCTTATATCACTAATCACTGTTATGATTGCGCTTCATCCACCAAGCAACCAAACCAAGAAATAGCAATCCCATTATCCCAGCAGTAGGATCGCGATTAATGCCAGTAATCCAGGGAGCAACCTTGCCCGAATAGACTACTAATTGCCCAACATCAATAATATAATAACCCCAAACTAAGCCAGCATGGAGACCAATCGATAAACCTAGCCGTCCTTGAGTTGATCCCTTGGCCCAAATCAAGATTAACCCTAGCAGCAATAAACTGGGAAATCTCGGTAAGCCGCGAATCATCTCTGGAATTGGTTTAAGGAAATGCAGCAGCGCAAATGCGATCGCACCAATCCACTGTGATGTCCTAAAACTATAATCCCGTTGCAACTCATCAAGCAACCAACCCCGAAACACCAATTCTTCAGCGAAGCCTATGGCCAAAGCACTGATTAATCCCTCTACAATCAGCCGTGACCATGGCAGTGCAGGGGTTTGGAATGCTACCCAACCCAGCCACCCTTGTAATCCAAACAGACTAAGAGTCATTAACAGACCTAGACCTAGTCCTCTGATTAACTCAATAGCGTTTTGGGCTGTTAGCCGCAAACCATATTTTTTTAACAGTCCTGGCTGGCGATAAACCTTCCTTCCCCAAACTCGGACTAAGTACAGAAATACCCCTAACATTAGCCCCATAGTCAGGATTGTCACTGAGTTTGGGTCGCTACCAATTAAGTATATCGGTGCTGCTATGGGTAACCAAAGCAACAGCAAAGCTAGTATAAACATCCCCAACCTGAATGGTGCTGGGTATAGGGATAATCTAGCCAGCCTAGGTGTAAAACGTTTTATAATTTCAAGATTTGGAAAGGGAAGAATTTCTCCTATTGCCCGTTATTCGTCAGGTTCAATTGTACTACTCAGACCCCGGTTCTTCAGGGTTTCGCAATAAAACTCAGCATGCTCTTGAGCACAGGTAATCACCAATGCCAGCCCGGATGTATGGGCTTCCATCATAATATTGACTGCTTGAGGTTGAGTCAGACTCGTCACAGTTTCCATCAAGGTTTTAACCACATACTCCATAGAATTGAAGTCATCATTATGGAGCAATACGCGATAGCGAGGCGCGTGTTTACGAACTGTTGAACGCTTCTCAATGGTTTCGACTGACAAAGCTTGTCCCTCTCTCTTTTATATGTTTACGCAAACTCCCCATTATATACTGCCATTAGTATAACATCAGACAGGTGGCAGGGAGCGCTATGATCAAAAAGTTAACATTACTTAATAGTTTACCGTGACTACCCAGGTAATTGCTACCCCTTCTAATACTCCCATCCCTGGAACTTACTGGCAGTGGCGGGGGGAATCTATATATTATGTACAGGCTGGACAGAAGCCATCAGGATACCCACCCTTACTACTAATTCACGGATTTGGGGCATCTACAGACCACTGGCGCAAAAACATTGCTCAATTGAGTCAGGATTTTGAAGTTTGGGCGATTGACTTGTTGGGGTTTGGACGTTCTGCTAAACCAGATGGGGAGTACAGTGGCAATTTGTGGCGAGACCAGTTGGATGATTTTATTACAGAGGTGATTGGTCAACCAGTAGTCTTAGCTGGAAACTCCTTGGGGGGTTATGCAGCTTTGTGTGTGGCGGCACAGCGTCCTAGCTCCGCCGCAGGTTTAGTATTGCTCAATAGTGCTGGACCATTTAGTGATACTCAACCTGCTACTAAGGTCAATCCTGTTAAAAAAGTGCTCAATCAGGTAACCAAATCAATTTTTCTACAACCTTGGGCAAGTTTCCTGTTATTCCAGTACCTGCGGCGACCGTCAATTATTCGCAAAACCCTCCAGAAGGTTTATCTTGACCAGGATGCAGTAACGGAACAGTTAGTAGACGAGATTTATCGCCCGTCTTGTGATCCTGGTGCGGCTCAGGTATTTGCTTCTGTGTTCAAGTCACCCCAAGGGGAAAAAGTCGATGTGTTGTTGGAACAGATGACTTGTCCATTATTAATGCTATGGGGAGAAGGGGATCCTTGGATCAAGAGCAGAGAACGGGGAGCAAAGTTTAGGGAATATTATCCTCAGTTAACGGAATATTATCTACAAGCAGGACACTGTCCCCATGATGAGATACCAGAACAGGTGAATAATCTGATCAGGTCTTGGGTGATCGCTAATCGCTAATCGGTAATCGCTAATCGCTACAAGAATCAAAATTTATAGCACTACGGATTAAGGTTAGCACATTGATACAAGTTGAAAAAGGTGCGACCCGTGGCGAATTTAATTCTTAATACGGAAAGCGCACCTGCGCTGTTGTAGTAAACTTTTGCATGCATGCCTTTTGCCTCTTGCCTTGCCCGTAGCGCTATATTGCCCTATTCATGACTGAGGAACTGACGCAATCAGGATTATGTCAAAGATTAACATAACTTAAACCCCATCAAAAACGCGATCGCTAACATCCCACTCCGATACTAAAAAAAAGACACCAAGTGCTGCCAGCAACCTGAACAAACTCAAAGGGAGACATGTCAATGAAAAGCACAGTAATTAAAATGTGGCTCGGTGCCTCAATTCTTGCCGGTATGAGTGCGATCGCCACTACCCCAGCTGTTGCTGGAAGCCTCACCGGAGCGACCCTAATCGGTAGTGACTACCTCAAGATTGCATCTGACGGTATGTATACCCAGATAGATGACACTGCTAGTTTGTCAACTATCTTGCAAGGTGATGCTAGTGACCCTGGTGGAAACGTAGAGCTATTTGCCAGCAGTGAAACCCTGAGCTTGAGCGACTTTGTTACCCATACCGAAGTCACTAGCCTAACAGGTCAAATCGGTGGTAAGGACATCACCTTGAGCAGTCTGACATTCGCTGACTGGTTTACTGATGTTGGTGGTGGCATCAGATTGGCTCAGAAGTGGTTCAGTGATGCCTTAACTGCAAACGGTCTTGTATCTTTGATTGGGTCAGGTCTAGATAATTTGCTGTATGGACAATTCCTCGCCAATGGAGGATTGCAACGATTTAGTGATCCCAATATTTCCTACGTCAACCAAGATGACACAACAGGCCAAATTACCATTGGGCTAGCAGGTCACTTTAATGCTAGAGATATGTTGGCAGAGATAATTACTCCAGCCTTCGCTGGTTTCCTACCACCTAGTATACAGGCTAGTGAAATGGTCAAGGTTGAATACGATGGGAAAACCCAATACCTTTATGGTTTCGAGGCCACAGATTCTGGGCTGGTCAGCCTTGACGATAATAACGATTACACGTATTCTCACACAGGCAACTACCAACTGGCCTTCGGTGGCTCTCTTCCACCGCATTTATCGAACCCACAAGATGTGCCTGAATCCTCTACAGTGCTTGGTCTAATCGCTTTGGGTGGTTTGTTTACTGCTGGAGGGTTAGTGGACAGTAGGCAAAAGTATCACAAAGCTTGCCAAAGCCTCAAGTAATTTGCTATACTTTAACTATGATATTAGTGCCACGACCTTGTGTCAATTAAATAAATTTCCCGAAAACCAAGGGTTTTGTAGTGACATTGGATCTGGTTAATGAACTTTAATGGCGCACGAGGAATATTTCTTCGTGAAGCGCGGAGATACCCCCTGGCTGAGCAATCAGCTGGCATTGGCGGGCTAAAGTTGATATTGGTAGACTTTGGTAGCTAAAAAGTATCGGAAACTGCGAAAATCTCACTGTTAAGCAAAATAGTGAACAATTTTACTGAGAGGGGCGCACCGTTGTGCGCCCCTCTCAGTAATTAAATAATATGAAAAACAAGTAGGTGTAACCCAAAGGGATAAGCTTATAGAGTTAACGACTGCGGATCAGTTTCAATCAACTTCGCCAAGTCTTGCAAGAACGCTGCAGCATCAGTACCATAGATAATCCGGTGGTCACAGGTAATATTCACTTGCATCTGACGCTTTACTCCCATCATGCCGTCAGGGGTAGCTACTACCGTAGGACGGGATGCACCAATGGCCAAAATAGAACCCTGTCCTGGGGGCAAAATCGCATCAAACCGGTCTACACCAAACATTCCTAAATTGGATAGGGTGAAAGTACCGGAATTATATTCCTCTGGCTGCAACTGCTTAGTTCTGGCACGGTCTACTAAATCTTTCCAAGTGCGAGACAGAGAATAAATATCCAGCTGCTCCGCATGGCGCAATACTGGGGTAATCAACCCACCATCAGCCATTGCCACAGCCACAGCTACATTAATGGAACTGTGATACTGAATTCCCCGTTCGGTATAACTAGCATTGACCAAGGGATGCTTCTGCAAGGTAACCGCTACTGCCTTAGCTAGCAGCCCGGTCATGGTAACACCCTTAGGCTTGATTTTTTTGTATAACTTATCTAACTCATCGGTAGTGATGGTGTAACCAACCCTGAAGGTAGGCACTTGCAGGCTGACCATCATATTCCGCACCACTGCATTTTGCAGGGTATTGAACGGCACCACTTCTCCCAGGGGTACAGCCGCAGCAGGTGCTGGCAGAGGCGCTGGCATAGTTGCTGGGATGGGAGTGGGCATTACAGCCGGTGTCGGGGGTGGTGCTGGGGTGGTGGTTACTGGTGCCGGGGGAGTACTCACTTTACCTGCTGCTGCTTCCACATCCTCAGCCACAATCCTGCCATGGGGACCACTTCCTCTCAAGGTATTCAGATCAATCCGTAATTCCTTCGCTAGTTTACGAGCTCGGGGAGAAGCAATAATTCGTCCATTACGGCGGCTGGGAGTATCAGCAATGGCAGCGGGAGCGGTCTGTACCGGTTCTGGGGTTGATGCCGTTGCTTGCTGAGGCGTTGCTGTGTCAATAGCTGGTGTAGATTGGGCAGCTTGTTGTTTAGCTGCTTCAATTTCCGCTTCCGTTTCGGCAATCAGAGCAATCGGGGCTCCCACCGGAGCAGTGTCACCAGCTGATACCGTGATTGTGGCAAGATAGCCTTCATAGAAGGACTCAACGTCCATATCAGCCTTATCCGACTCAACCACCACCACGGTTTCACCTTTTTCGACTTTGTCTCCGGGAGATTTTTCCCAGGAAACGATTTTGCCTTCGGTCATGGTTGAACTGAGGGCGGGCATGAAAACTTCGTGAATCATGGGGTGGTCTTCTAAATCAATTCTAGAGAGCTAGCAAAAACATTATGCCAGCTTGCATTGTAACTTGAATAAGCCCCAGAAAGCCATCGTACTCTGTAAAGAAACCATGAGGCGGGCTTCCATGGTTTTCTACAATACGGATATCCTGTTTGTCCTTGGGATTAGGGATTAGGTGCGATTCGTTAGCTATAAACCTTACCCGATAAGGGTATGGGGGATTAGCTGCGCTTGACATATGAACCTAGACAACTTGATAACCATGCAGGTGTTAGTCCAGCCCGGAGACAAAACCAAAGAATAGTGCAGCCTTAGTACAAAACCTTACTCCTATGATGCCTAACCTGCTGACCATAAAGGCTGCACTATTCTTTCGGTAACTTCTGACCCTCGCGGAATCCTCCTGACAGCCTTACCCCTATTAGTAAGACATAACTTGCTTACTGATAAAGCGGGGTCAAGTAGTGAAGCACTGCCAGCTATCATGTGGTGTTAGTAACAGCTCATGACTCATGGGTACACACCGAAGGTATGTTTAAATCATCGTCATGCTCAAGTGGCGCTTGCTTGCTGAATCGCCACAGACAAAAGTCAATGGGATTTTGACTAAAAGTTCTACTCCTAAAGCGAGATTCTACTACAATATCCCCGGTGAACAGTACCGCCCTAAAAGTCCAATCAATGGTTATCAGGAACGAAGTAACCTCTGTATTTGCTCTGATGAAGGTCAATACTAGAGTAGGTAGTTAGCCGCAAGGGATAGGTCGGTAAGATTGACGTCAGAAGCTAAAGTCACCGGGTAATGCAAACGAATATGCTGACGGACTCACATTTTAGGAAAAGAGATAGTTGTAAGTACCAATTGATAGGTCTAAAACCCTGGAATTTTTTTTCCAGACGGTGGAATGAAATAAGGTTAACAGGAGTGTGAATCTTATTGAAGTTGGAAAAGCGAATATTTCGAGCCCTTTTGCCATGGTCAAACATGGCCACTGAGGTACCAATGACAATGGTTCCTATAATGAGGAGCCGGGTGAAGGGAAACTTTCACGCCCGGTTTTGTTGGCGTAGCCTTCCCGAAGGGTAGACGAGTCAGTGAGGTGACTCACTGGCTTAGTTTAATGGGAGTGGGTAGCTACCAATCACTCTATACATGCTCATGGCTTTTAACTAAAAGCTCTTATCTAGCAAAGGGAGCAGGGAGTAGGGAGTAGGGAGTAGGGAGTAGGGAGTAGGGAACTTTTGATCAAAAATTCCCACAATTCATTATAGGTACCCTTGACGGCTGACAGGGTCAGTCTAATATCTAGTTTAGTATAATCTTAAATTGTATCGATTTTGGTTCCCGAATGAAGGTCACTTCACTAAATCTTTAATTAATAGACTCACACATTGAATAAATGAATAATTTATCCCAAGAGAGGAAACTTATACCTAACAGATAAGGTAAGCCAACATAAGATCACTATTATCATATACTTTGGAACGTAAAATTAGATGGAAAGCGTTAATTAAAACTCTCCAAAAAAATAAAAAAAAAACGATTAAAACGCTAAAATTCAGTAAGTATTTAAGGGTTTAAAAACCATGAAAAAGTTATCAACACTTACGCTCACAGCAGCCTTAGTTACTTTGGTAACAGTAGGTGCTAATCCCGCTCTAGCTGATACATACTTACTGGATTTTGAAAAGGATGATGCTGGTAACCTTCTCCAGGCGGGAACTAAAACAAATATTGGTGAGCAATGGGCAAAATTCGGTGTGCATATAACCAGTAATAAAGGGTCTAATCATCCCTTAAGGTTATTCAACAGCAATTGCGGACCTGATTTTGGGATTACATGCAGCGGTGGAGACGCTGACTTAGCCACGGGACCTTCATTTGGGACGAAGCCACAGGGTAACGTCTTAATTATCAATGAGAACACAAATGAAGAACCTGACGACTGGGCTGGCGGTGGCATCATTTCCTTTGCTTTTGATAAACCCGTTTCTCTCGATTATGTCACCCTTATAGACATTGATGAGAATCTAAATAATACAAACGGATATCTGGAAGCCTTTCTGAAGGATGGCACAACAGAGAAACAATCACTAACACTTGGGACAGACAACTCCCTATCCACTTACGATTTCAGCTATCTTCCTGAATATTCAGTGACCAAGCTAGATATTAAACTACCAGGAAGTGGTGCGGTCTCTGGCATCAAGTTTCGCGATTTCCCAGATCCCCCTAAGCCTTCTAAGAAAGTTCCCGAACCAACTTCGACATTGGGTCTGTTGATGTTGGGTGCTATGGGTGCAGGGTCAGTGTTCAAGCGCTATAAATAATACCATCAGTAATTAGATGGACTTGGGTTAAGGGAATAATCTGTTTTGTGGAGTGTTAAGTGTTAAGTGTTGACCGTTGAATGTCGAGTTTTGAGCTTTGACTGTTGACTGTCAACAGCCGACAAGTTAGCTTGATTTCTATTGAATGCAAGTTGGTATGAAATGCTTAACAAAAAACTTTCCTTGACCGTGCTTACAGGTATTATCCTAATCCTGAGTGCTTGCAATCTGATTAGCAAACCCCCTGCACCGAAACCAACTGAGTCTCCTGCTAATGTCCAGACCAAGCGAGAAGACTACAAAGCCATTGACCTAGCCAATAAGGCAACACCTGATCAGCTGATTGGTGCCGATCCAAAAGCGATCGCATTATCTACCTTTGGTCAAAACCAATCACTGTTGATTGAAGGAAACTTTGATCAACAGGTCAAGGTAGATTATCCTAAACCTGATCAAGCGGTAGTCACCATCACTCAAACGGGTTTACAGGATGACTCTGTACGTGGCATCCGGTATCGTATTGAGTTATCACCCAAGGAATCAGCCCAAACTGGCAAACAGTGGCAGATCATGTGGGCTGGTCAACAGTTTACCTGTCGAGAGGGTCGGGGTCATCAGGATTGGTCTACGGAATTTTGCCAGTAATCGCTGGCTCAATGGCAAAGGGGTGAAAGACAATACACTTTTAAACACGGATAGACAGATAACCAACTATCTGTCTATCCGTGTCTATTCATCTGGTGTGACCTTTTCCTTAATCTGTAGCTATTAATTCAGCCTTGACATCGTACTAAATATCACCGCGAATTTCTTCGATAACCCCATCCCGCAGCAGAATTTCCACGTTCATCTTTTTGACTAGGTTATCTCCCTCTTCCACCCTGAAGAAGCTTTCTAGCTGACCTTGACTAACTTCCTGGTCGAGTTCGAGGGTTTGGACTTGTTGTAGTTGCTGAAGTTGCTGGTTTTTCTGCTCTAGCAGTTCACTTTTCTTTTGATTGACCTGGGTTTGAATGCTTTCAATTTGTTGCGATACCTGAGGACCAGGAGGATTCACGCTCTGGTTTTTAATCTCAGCGATCGCTTTTTGTCCCTGCAGATCAATCTGTTGCAGTTGGCCGTCGAGTTGGTTGATTTGATTTTGTAGTTGTTGCTGAACCTCTTCCTTCCATCGAGGGGTAACGATGGCTTTGATATTAATTGGCCGTTTCAAGAGTAAGTTCTTATTAGAGTCGTCCATATGCGTTCCACTATGTAAGTTTGAGGGATTGAGAGTGTGACTGGTTATATTGCTCAATAATTCTGAGAAAGAAGATTGAGGTTCAGTCTCAAGGTTCGAGGCCCGCACCTCTAAACCTTCTAACGTTTTAACAGAAACTCGCGGAATTCCCCACCTTCTTTGACGGTGGGGATGGATAGCCGAACGATTGATTATATGCTAATATCAAAATAACTCGCTTAGGTTTACATGGTCAGGCATGGGCTGATGATAGTTGAGCTAGGTGGATAAGAGATGTAGTCAAAGTGCGTGAACGAACTCGACCACCGTTCGCCAAAGCGTTTCGGCTTTCTCCGACGCTACGCGAACTGAAAAGGCAAGCGCAAGATGTCATGAGACATCATCGACTGGAACACCAGTTATAAACCGCGAAAACCAAGCGGCAAAAAAAGAATTACTGCCTGGGTCAGACGGGCGGCTGCCTGTGGAAGCTAAGTAAGACCATCACCAGATTCAGTTCTGGACTTTCTATCTGCACGGAAGTACCCAACCTGGCATCAGCGGATGAAACGGGAAATCCTAAAGACGAATAAGACCGTCCTTGTGACGCCAGTTGGAAGCCCCAACTTGAGCGGATCTTGTTGGGGTACTTCACGCAAACATCGCGTCAATGATAGCGCGATAGCGTTCCGTGACTACAGGTCGTCGGATTTTAAAGGTTTGAGTCATCATGCCATTTTCCTGGGAAAACGGCTCTAGAATTAGCCTAAAGGTGCTGATGCGGTCATCTTGGCGATAACCTGGTCGATTTTGGACTTCTCGGTTTAATTCAGTCCGGTATAACGTCTGAACCTCTTTAATATTTAAATCAACATCTTGAGCGAATACGTCAAGGGGAAGATTTTGAGCCGCTACCCACCCTTGCAAGGCATCTAAATTTGGTACTATTAAAGCACCCAATGCCTTTTGGTCTTGACCAACCAGCATAATCTGGTCAATGTAAGCACTACGCAAACAAGCATCTTCTATCGGTTGTGGCTCGATATTTTCCCCATTGGTAAGAACTATAGTATCTTTGGCTCTGCCAGTGAGTACCAAATCATTCTGGGGGGTCACCCAACCTAAATCCCCTGTATCAAACCACCGGTCTCGATCAATTGCCTTAGCGGTAGCTTCTGGTTTGTGATAATATTCCTGCATTACCTGTGCTCCCTTTACCATCACCAAGCCTGTTTGACCTTGGGGTAAAGGCTGATGAGTCTCAGGGTCAACAATCCGGATTTGAGTGTGCGGTAAAGGTGGTCCAGCACTAAAACGCAGGTTACGATAGGAACGCCGGGCATTAGTAACGGGAGAGGTTTCGGTTAACCCATAGCCGACTAGGACTTCGACACCAATAATCTCAAAGAAGTTATCCAAGTGCCTCGCTAAGGAACCCCCACCACTAATGACTTGCTTGATTTCTCCCCCAGTGGCTTCCCGGACTTTTTGATAAA
>NZ_JAAHHZ010000083.1:0-30362 GCF_010672005.1 Moorena sp. SIO4A5
GATTAGCGGGAGTATTTGTGAATCAATTTACCGAGCCGAACCTATCCTTCCACTACCGAGTGATTCGGATTTGGGAATGTGATCCACAACCGTTACTGACAACCCCGGGGTTACTACCCTTGGCAGTGTTAGCACAAGCTGAAGTCCCAGAAACATTACTCTCCCAGGTAGCAGCCAGAATCGATATGATTGAAGATACACAACAGCAGCGTAACCTATCTGCTTGCGTGCAACTGTTGGCTGGGGTGAAATTTGATGAGCAGTTAATTCAAGCTTATTTTCGGGAGGATATGATGCAAGAGTCGGTGGTTTATCAACGGATTATTCGTCAAGGATTAGAACAAGGATTAGAACAAGGATTAAAACAAGGATTAGAACAAGGATTAAAACAAGGATTAAAACAAGGATTAGAACAAGGATTAGAACAAGGATTAGAACAAGGATTAGAACAAGGAAAGCACAATGAGCTTAATTTAATTATCCGTCTACTTAACCGTCGCCTAGGTCAGCTCAATCCCCAATTACAGCATCAAATTGAGCAGTTATCCTTTTCCCAGTTGGAGGATTTAGGGGAAGCGTTGTTAGATTTTGAAACCGAAGTGGATTTGAGCAATTGGTTGAACCAGTTCAGGGATAGATAATATCAAGTCTGGTTGAATACCCATAATTAACGGGAGTGTGGGGAGTGTAGGGAGGGTGGGGAGTCTGGGGAGATGGGGAGATTTTTATTAAGGGTAATTATCCTCAGATGAGATCAGATTCGCTACTGCCATGGTTTCCAAAGGGCTTTCAAGGTGCTCCCCCAAGCCATGGCACACAGCTGTCTTACCCCTACTCCCTACTCCCTACTCCCTACTCCCTACTCCCTACTCCCGAAAACCCCAAGGGCGTAAGTCCCTCACCCAATTGAAAACTGCTATCTATGGAGAATAGGGGATTCGAACCCCTGACCTCTGCGGTGCGATCGCAGCGCTCTACCAACTGAGCCAATTCCCCCTAGTACCTTTGTTGATTGTGTTTATTCTAGCACCGGAACCCATCGCCCTGTGCCCCCTTGCCGTTTTATCCTCTATATTTCTCCTACTGGCTCAGGTGATACCCCAGAATAGACCTGCTGCACCCGTTCTAATTCCAGCTGATTCAAATAATCCACAGTCCAGTTAGCGTGACGCTGTAGCATATGAAGGGGATAAGTACTAGCCACTCCTACCACTGGCATGCCAGCTCGCTTCGCCGCCTCAATTCCAGCCAAAGAATCTTCTATCACTAGACATTCCGCAGGTTTCAAGTTCAGGTTACCATAAACTTGATTGAGCCGCTCTACCGCTAGCAGATAGCCATCCGGTTCCGGTTTACTAGTAGTAATATCATCACCAGCAACAATCAAACTAAAATAGTGAGCTAAACCAGCGCGATTGAGCACCACTTCTGCTTCATTCCGCAGTGCTCCAGTCACCAGAGCCATCGGTATCTGAGCACCCTTGATCTGAACCATTAAATCCTCCACACCAGGATAAATGGGCAAGGTTTCCATACTTTCTAGCTGACGTTGATAGGCAGCAGCTTTGCGGCTAATGAGCTGGTTTAAGTAATCCTCCGTAACCACCCGACCGCGACGCTTAAGTAACTCTCGCAGACAAGAGCGATCGCCTCTACCTGTACAAACCTGTCGAAACTCTTCGGAATCCGGACGCAAATTTTCCCCAAGAATAATTTCCTCAATTAGTTTCTCGTGAATCGGCTCATCATTGATTATTACTCCGTTAAAATCAAACAGAACTGCTTTCAAACTCATAAGTACCTAGACATAAATTCTGTTACTATTGTTGAGTAACTTAAAAAACATAACGTTACTCAACCCTCTTCTGCTCCCCGTTACCGGTTGCCTATTCCCTGATTTTAACAGTCAACTTTACTAATCTTAACAGTCAACGTTAATTGTGTCCAAGTGCTTACTGTAAAATTGCCCTATACCGCTGGAACCGGCACCCCAAGTGACGCAATATCATCTGGAAAACTCCCCTGAGATTGAGATTCCCAAGGAGTTGATTTCCCTACTGGCAAAGGTTTTAGACCCTGAGTTATTTGATGCAGCCACCACCATTGCGTAGTGCGCACTGCTTCAAAACTAGCTGCACCCATCCAAGCGTCAACACTACCATTAGCGTAAGCCTTGATATAGGGTTCTTGAACGCACCCCATCCAAATCAAAGATTATGGATGGGGATTCATTCGCTCTTGAACAGCTAAATTTCTTAACGTCCCCAGGACAATTGGCGTTCTCAATGTGCCGTCAGAACTTTTGCTGTCGTACACCCTAGAAAAGTTTTTATCCCCTACTATTAAGCAATACCAATATCTAGCACCGATGTTATAACTAGCGTTTAAATCCGCGTGATATTGTTTTCCACTCTTGAATTTTGCTAGGGAATAATTTGTTTGGCTTCGTCTAACTTTTCCACTTCCATCAAAGGCTACCGCACTGGTATATTTAGGATTAACTGTCTGAACTTTTCCACCTAATTCTGTCCATTTATCTGTGATTATTTCGACAATTTTTCGGTGACACCATAAGTGAAATTTTTGTTTCATTAATGACCTTTTTTTCCCAGCTTTTGCTTTCCATCCCCAGAGATTTTCTAAGACCATTACCTTGACGCCATGCACCTTGGCGAATTGAACAATTTGTCTGGCTACTTTTCGAGAAATCTCTAGATTTTGATTAGCTGACTTGCGGTTAAGTCCACCACAAAACCCTTTCGGTAATGTTTGACCAGTTAAATTACTGGTTTGTTTAGCTTTTTTGGCTATCATCATTCGTCGTTTGTTGCGATAGTCTATGTCTCTGGCTGGATTAATAAAAGTCCTCGCCTTTACAGTACCATCCCGCCCGACGATAGCAGCCGTTGCTGCATTATTTATCCCTAAGTCAACACTACAAACATAATCGGTTTCTTCTCTTTTTACTGGTTTTATTTGAACTGGCATTGAGAGCTGACATTTAGTTTTATTCACCACTAAAGAAGGTGACTTTAATTTGTTGCCCTCAACTAAATGCCGATTATTTCCGTGATTTTTTACTCCTATATTAGTTAACCAAATCCAATCTTTTCCCGACCACACCTTGAGAGCAACAGTTTGATAATCCTTACCGTATAAAATTTGTTGACCTTTATACAAAGCCGGGTAAGTTTTACACATTGCTGTTAGTCTTGGTGCTTTAGCTGTACGTTTTTTACGATTTCCCGACTGCCAAGAACGATAACGGGTTTGAAAACTAGAAACAATGCCAATTGCTTCAGCTATGGCTGCTCTTCTTAAATAGCTGGGAAACTTACGGTGATCTGGATATTTGTTGACAATTTTCTGATAATAACTATGTTTGGGATTTGGGTTAGCTGTGGTAACATGAATCATTTTTTCCACAGCCAAAACTAATTCTAAGCTACTTAGAGGGGCTAAATTAGACCATTGTGCATTCACAATCAAAACTAAAGGTAAAAGATATTTACGGTAGCAGGTTACCGTCATCAACATCATCTCTTTCTGTTCGGGAGTAGTAACTAAACGCCACACATCTGTACGAATCAGAGGTTGAGGTTGAGATTTTTTAGTTTTTCTTTGGCTTTTTTTACCCATGGTCTAGTCACACCCCACTCTAGAGGCTATTAAATTATATTAACACAAATATGATTAATCTAGAATTGCCAAAAGAATAAGAAAAGGTAGTGTTTTTTGTTGGTCTCGCTAACCCCACCTAAATCGAAGATTATAGGTGGGGACTGCGCGAGACATTTTGTTCAAAAACTTCCGTTAGCCAATTCGCCTCCCGGATCGTAGTCTGATTCCCGTCTAGAATCAAAACTTGTCCTCCCCCTTGCAGCAGTCGGAAGGATTCATGCAAAATCGACTGAGTTACCTTAGGTGGAGTTTCGTAAAACAACAGTGATGCTGTAACTAGATCAAAAGACTGATCATCTAAACCCGTCTGTTCAGCCATACCATGAAGCCACTGAATATCGAGATTAGCCTTGTTAGCTTTATACTCAGCCATGACCAGCATATAAGGTGACAAGTCAAGACCAATGACCTCGGCATCAGGAAACCTCTGCTTTAACATCAAGGTTGTGGAACCGGTGCCACAGCCCAAATCCAGAATTCGTCGTGGCTTCCCTACTATAGTATCAATCAACCCCTGACGCACCCAGGCTTCATTAGGGGGCAATGCATATTGGGTAATTGGGTCATAGGTTGTGGCTGCACTTCCATTCAAGTAGCCCCCTTCAATACCATGGAAATTCTGAGTGCTGTAATAGTCAGGATAGATTAAATCAGGGTTATGGAAGCGATGCTCGATACGAGCCGCTACGCGAACGCACTCAGCTTCCCAATTCATAGTTTCGTCAAACTGCTGCAGCTTTTCAAAATCAATCAAGCTACCGATGATCGGGGATAAGAAACGGTCCCAAAGTGTATCTTGATTAACGGCCATAGTTATACCTGGAGATATCAAACCAACTCCTAACGCAGTATACCTTGAGGCTGATTAATCTAGCACCACACTCCTTACCGTGACCCTTTAACATTCCGAGCAAAGCGCTCCCGACCCTCTTGGAGATTAGCAGGAGTACCATTAGGGTAAGCTTTAGTAATCAGACTCTGGAGTTGTTCAATCCGATTACTAGGGTTAGGGTGAGTAGTGACATACTCCGGTGGTTGCCCACCCTGTCGAATCGAGTTAAGGACTTGCATCAGTTCAACGATTCCCCTAGGGTTATAGCCCGCTTGCGTCATAAACCGAAAACCAAGGCGATCGCTTTCTAATTCATCCTCACGTCCATACTTAAGGCTAACCATTTGATTAATCGCTTGGGCAAGTAGTGCTGCTTGCCTACCACTCTGGGCATCATCACTGGCAGCAATACCAACAGCATTAACCAATGCTACCCCAAGTTTCTGCTTGGCCAGATGTAGTGAACCAGAAGCTGCCGACTTTTTGACCATCCGCTCTCCCACCTGAGAAATATATCCTTGAAGGGCTTTATCTGGGTAAAGACCACCGTGTTGAGCCGCCATTTCCGTGCTTGTAACCCCATCACCACTTCCTGACGGGGGGAAAGTTGGATGCGCTGCTTTTCCCTAGTTACTGGATTTTCAGAGACACTGGTAAAGTAGCTCTACGCACCGATTATCTCCCAAATTCATCCATAGCAAAATACTATAAGACTTATAAGACTATTGTTGTGGAAGATATGATGAATTATTAGAGCCGTTATTATTTCTGTATTAGTCCTAAGAACTTACAGTTGTTTGGCCTAGACACCATCAAGCTATGACCCACCATATTTTAGTTGTCGAAGATGAAACCAAACTAGCCCAGTTCATTGAACTGGAACTGAAGTACGAAGGTTATGAGGTTAGTGTTGCCTCGGATGGGTTAGCTGGTTTGGGAGCAGCGCGGGAATCTAATCCAGATTTAGTAATACTCGACTGGATGCTACCGGGCATATCTGGACCAGAAATTTGCCGACGCCTGCGCAGTACTGGTAATCAAGTGCCGATTATCTTATTAACCGCTAAAGATGAAGTAAGCGATCGCGTTAGTGGTTTAGATGCTGGTGCTGATGACTACGTAGTCAAACCCTTCAGCGTAGAGGAATTATTAGCCAGAGTCCGAGCTCATCTGCGACGCAATCAAACCGAAGACCCCAACATCCTCCAATTTGCCGACTTAAGTTTAAACCATAGCACCCGTGAAGTCTATCGAGGTCAGCGATTAATTGAACTGACTGTCAAAGAATTTGATCTACTCGAATATCTTCTTGCCCATCCCCGACAAGTCCTCACCCGAGAGCAAATCCTCGAAAGAGTTTGGGGTTATGACTTTATGGGTGACTCTAATATCATAGAAGTTTACATTCGCTACTTGCGCCTGAAGCTAGAAGCCAACAACGAAAACCGTCTAGTCCAAACCGTGCGCGGTGTTGGCTACGTATTGCGAGATTAGTCCTGAGTGCATCATTCCTGATTGCATCAGTCCATCCTGACTTCCGACTCTCGACTCCCGACTCCCGACTCCCGACTCCCGACTCCCGACTCCCGACTCCCGACTCCCGACTCCCGACTTCCTAAAAGCATGGAAAACTGCTATACCTAATACCCAAAACTCATATGGATGCGGGGATGGAGTTTTGCCCTTACTAACTTACCCCCTTGCAGATGTTCTTCCACAATTACCGGCACATCTTGTGGTTTGACTCGGCAATACCAAGTCTCCTCTGGAACAATCCGCACCGTTGGACCAGAACTACACTGTCCCTGGCAAGTTGTACCAATCACGCTAAAGTCAGAAAGATCAGCTTCCTCGAAGGCAGCCAGCACCTCAGCTGAACCGGCTGCTAAACAAGACTTATGTTGGCAGACTAAAACACAAGGCTTTTCGGTTTTGGCACTGTGTTGAGTAAAATCTGTTTCCACCTTAAGTTCAGTTAATATTAAGAATTATTACTCCCTTCATCATAGCCATTGACTTTTAGGCATAGTTTAATACCATTAACCCCTAAAATGCCAAATACCTGTTTTCAGTCCTGAGTCGGTTTTGAGGAAGCACAGTCTCCTGTTATGCACCAATGACCAATGAATAATTACCAATAACTCATTGCTCAAGCATCCAATTGAATCGGACAGCAGCTTAACATTAGAATGAAGACCACACTTCGAACCCAATTGTCCCTGAATCCGTCATGAATCCAAAACTCTTAAACAATCGCTACCGTGTCCTTGAGACTCTAGGTTCGGGTGGGTTCGGTGACACCTTTCTCGCCGAAGATATCCATATGCCCTCAAGACGGCGGTGTGTGATTAAGCAACTTAAGGCATTAGCTCATAATTCTAAAGCTTACAAGGTCGTCCAAGAGCGATTCCAACGAGAAGCAGCTGTTTTAGAAGCCTTAGGGGAAGCACATGACCAGATTCCAAGACTTTATGCCTATTTCTCTGAAGCCGAAAAGTTTTACCTGGTTCAAGAGTGGATTCGAGGCAATACCTTTACAACACAGGTCAGACAGGGAAAAAAATTTACTGAGATTGAAGTTAGGGAACTCCTAATTAGTTTGTTAAAAGTTCTAGAGTATGTCCACTCTCGCCGTATCATTCATCGGGACATTAAGCCAGATAACATCATTATCCGCCAACGAGATGGAGTACCAGTTCTGATTGATTTTGGTGCAGTCAAAGAAGCAATGAGTACCGTAGTCACCAACTCTGGCACCCCTCACCCAGCATCAATTATAATTGGCACTCCTGGCTATATGTCTTCGGAACAGTCAGCAGGACACCCAACCTATAGCAGTGATCTCTACAGTTTGGGGCTGACAGCAATTTTATTGCTAACGGGTAAAATACCACAGCTATTCCACACAGATGAGAGGACTGGTGAAATTTTATGGCGTCAAGATGCCCCACACCTTTATTCAAACCTAGGAATAGTGCTCGACAAAGCGATTCGATTCCATCCACGCGATCGCTTTATTAGTGCCAGACAAATGCTTGATGCTCTCCAATCTGACCCGGCATCACCTACGGAAGCCACAGTCCCCATGTCTCCCGGTGCCCCATCAACAGCCAACAAAGGTACCGTAGCAACAGTCCCCATTTCTCCCGGTGAGCCACCAGCCAACAACGGTTCAGTGTCCACTATTAAAGGCCCTTATCCAGTCACTGTAAAACAAAACGATAGTTACAAGGCAGTTTTAAAGGGAGGTTTAATCGGAGGCGGTATATTACTGATTGTGGTGGCTGTTGCTTCGGGATTCAACAAATTCTTGAATCCCTCTACGACCGTGCCATCCTATGATCAATCTAAATCAACATCATACCCAGACAAGCCAAGTTCTCAAGAACCGCAAGATAAAAAAGTATCATCAAAAGACCCATTACCAGAAACACCATCATACCCATCACAGTCCCAGACCAATAACCCATCACAACCAGTAACTAAACCAGAAACACCATCATACCCATCACAGTCCCAGACCAAGGATCGATCATCCCCATCACAACCAGAGACTACCGTAACTGATCCGGTCACACCATCATCCCCATCACAACCAGACTCGACCGTAACTGATCCGGTCACACCATCATCCCCATCACAACCAGACTCGACCGTAACTGATCCGGTCACACCATCATCCCCATCACAACCAGACACTACCGTAACTGATCCGGTCACACCAACATCCCCATCACAATCAGACACTACTGTAAAACCAGTTCCAGTAACGACACCGAAACCTATCACCGAACCTTCACCCATCGTAGAAAACAAGACCAGTAACCCAAATCTTGCTCAGCTCAACGCTATTCCCAAATTTCCCCCAGGAACTCAGCGAAGAGCAGTGGAATATGCTTTAGGCAAGCCCACAAAACAATCAAACGGCATGTGGAAGACTCGCGCTTTCCTTTATAAAAACGTTGTGCCCAATCATGTAGACCTAGGATACCTGTTTGATCGAAGTTCTGGGCGTCTGCGCCAAACGGAAGTTACTTTTTCGCAATCCGTTGACCTAGAAATCATGTCAGAGACCTTAAACAAGCTGCTCAGTAACAACATTTCCACTGACATTAAACAGGGACTGAAAGATGTATATCAGGGCGAGTCTAAGACCTATAAATTTTCCAGTGGTAACAATAACAGCTTGGAGGGTGTGATTCAACGAGACGGTAGCGATCGCATTTATATTGGTGTTTGGGAAGCGGATTTAAAGTAAAAAGTAATCCTAATTCCCTGATCAAGACTCTAATGCTCAAAGCCCCCTGGCTGAAGGCTGAGGGATTAGTTATAAAAAGTTCCCTGTTTCCTATTGATCACAATTCATCACTAGGATACTTTTCTCTATTTAATCTAACATGAGAAAGATACTAATATTCGGCAACTCTGGAGCGGGAAAAACCACCTTAGCCTTAAAATTGCAGGTTGAGTTCAGCTTACCCATATTAGATCTAGATACTATTACTTGGATACCCGATCTACCAGGAGTAAGACGGGAAGATGCGGAAAGCGAGAGATTATTAATCGACTTTATTCAAAAAAATCCTGAATGGATAATTGAAGGATGCTACGGGAGTTTGATTGAGACAGCCGCCAACTATTCATCAGAGATGATATTTTTGAATCCTGGAGTTGAAAAATGCCTAGAAAACAATAAGAGAAGACCATGGGAGCCTCATAAGTATAAGACTCCCAAAGAACAAGAAGCGAATTTTGATTTTTTACAAACCTGGATTAGAGACTACTATTCACGTGATGATGAATATTCCTTTAGGTGCCATGATAGACTATTCAAAAGGTTTAGCGGCAATAAAAGAGAAATCAATTAATCATGCGTTCGCGTAGCCTCGGCTTTGCCGAATCCCATTCTCTAATGCTAGGATTGTCCAACACCCTTTTTAGGATTTTATCACTCCCTCTAATTATTAAAATTAGAGGGAGTAGACAGTAGACAGAATTGCTGAAGTCATCATAATAATCCAGAATTAATGGGCAGCGCTCCATCGCTACTCCCTACTTCCTACTTCCTACTCCCTACTCGTGCTTAACCTAGGACAAAAGTACCTCACCGAATTTATAAATGCTATTAGTGGTAAATAGTTTGGTTTAACTCAAGCACTTGTCCGACATCCTTTGATTAGAGAATCTAACTTTTGTTGTGCAGCATAACGATTCAAATAAGCCGGATCATTAATATTTTTATTGCTGCCATAGTAGTTAGGTAATGGCTGAATTTGGTAAGCTTGATTTTGATAAGATTGGCCGAGTAATCTATCAGTTAAAATAAGAGAAATAGCTTTATAAAAACGGGAAGCAAAATCTGTATTTTGCTGTAGCTTTTCCTGCAATTGCTGCCGACAAATTGACCAAACTACTGAGTCATTTACAGCGGTAACAGTAGCGGCAGGTAAACTTCGTGTTAGAAAAGACATTTCTCCCACTACTTCACCTCCCGATAATTCAGCAATATCTCTGCCCTCAACTGAAACTGTAAACTGTCCATCCAACACTATATACAGTGCATCAATCTCTTTCCCTTCTTCTATAAGCGTAGTATCGGCAATAATTTCTTTCTTGCTTCCTGTAGCAATCATCCATTCCACATCCCTATCACTCAATTCCTCTATCATCAAAAGTGTTTTTTTGATACCCTGCTTCCAGAGAGCTTCTACATTATGTAATTTTTCTATAGGAAGCAAGAATTCCTTATAATCATCAAAAAAAATTGCCCCTTGAGCCTTGAGAGCAGATATAATATCCTCAGTAAGCCCTAAATTATTACCAAATTTAGCGTTGTCTAAAATAGCATTACTAAAGTCAGCACCGGTTAGATTAGCATTTCTAAGATCAGCACCGCTCAGATTGGCATTCCTAAAAATCGTTCCCCTTAAATCGGCATTCCTTAGATTCACGTTTTCTAAGTTAACCCCGCTTAAGTCAACTCTAGCCAAGTCCTCAGAAAGATTTAGGTCAGCTATCTCCGACAGTTTAGAAAAATTAGTAGTGTTAGCGCTTTCAACACTTTTGATTAATTCTTCCAACTCTTGGTTAAATTGTTCGTTATTTACCGGTTTTAATTGTTCGTTAGTCATACTTGAGTACCACTTTACTTAAATAAGGTTTTAATTGGTGCTTTAGAAGCAGTAAGGCAATCTTTCTATCTAAGACTACATCTTTTTCCCGACTAATTTCGGAAGACCACAACCCTTCAGCTCCAGTCAGATGAACATCTGGCTTAAAAACTTCAAAGGTAGCTTCTATGTAGCACGGCTTTGCCATTACATCTATTGTTCCCAGCTCGACTTCCTTGAGTAATCCTTTAAACACGGGTTGACCCGTTTTTACCTCAAAAACCCAAGCCGGAGTTTCCTCTGACCCCTTCGTTGTGATCTGAGGGTCAATGAACTGAAACTCATCGGTTGTGCCTCCTGTATTTTTTTGACCATGGTTAGCTTTAACTCCAGGTTGATTTTTATCCCAACAAGCCTCCACTTTACTGTGATTTTCCTTACTCTCTTGCTGCTTCCTCTCTTTCTCAACATCAGGGTCAAATGAGCCACTGAAGTTACGGGCTTCCAAAGGGATCTTGCCATTTTTCAGCCTTAGCCTGAGTTCTCCACCTTTGAGTCCGAACCTAACTCGACCCAATGGCGTCTGCACCCACTGTTCATTAAATTGTATAGTCAGGTATAGCTTCAATTGCTCTATCTGGCGAGATGAAAAAATCCCTGTCGAGACTGGCTCAACTTTAAGCTCCATCGTCAGACAATCTGGAAATTTATTTTGCTTATTTTCCTCTTGTGGGATAAGCGGTGTCGATTTTATTTTGGACATGCTAAATTAGGATACAGAGGTTCACAGTTTACTCGCGAGGCAACCCTAAGGCTTATAGGCAAACGAGTTCATATTCACGTTTGCAAAGAATTGCTTCTAGGTTACTGATGACAGCGACCTCTGCTCGAATTGTTTGAGCAGAAATGCACGTAAAATCTAGTTAAACGTGAAATACACGGCATAATGAGCATCTCACGTTTAGCTGAAGACACCGATACAGCTTTACTGAAATGATCTGAACTGATCTATTAGTTCAAGTCCAGTTAATCACTTACAAAATAGTCTCTAGATTTTTGGGTAAGCGTAATCGGTAATGGGTAATCCTAAACTACCAATTACCAATTTAAAATCACCAATTCCAAATCACCAATTCCAAATTCCCTGATTTCGGATATGATAATTAGTTAATCAGAGATTGATATTATATTTCTTGACTAAGATATTTAATTAGTCAGAGACGCGCTACCCTGATCTGATAATTATGAGGGTATAATAAGATGCTTTGCCCTGAGATGATAAATTCTAAGACTTGGCTGACTAATCTTATAACTTTCACTAATAATCATTATTATCGATTTAGTTAGATAAAGGTGTGATATCAATCACATCAACCGGTGAAGTTAATTACTGTATTCGGTGACTGGATTCACAGACTGGATTCAGTGACTGGATGGAGTTATTGAAATCAGCGTCTTCTCAAGCCCAAGGCGGGATTCCTCCGAAGGGGATGGTATGCGATCGCATCACCAGCAGTTGAGCTGGCTTGTCACCCCCTCATACCGAGTTGCATTCAAAGAGAGTAGATTGGTTGGATAGGGAGATGGGGAGATGGGGAGATGGGGAGATGGGCGGAAGAGAAAGTTGTACGTTTGACCGCAACTTGGTATCAACCACAAATGAAATGGGCAAGATGCCCGTTCTACAAAACTATTCAAATCATTCCATTATTAAGCAAGGCCAAAAAAAGGAGCCGATTGCGTCGGCTCCCAACTTATCTCAAGTCTGGTTAATCACTTACTAAATAGTCCCTAGTCGTCAGCTTTCAGCTTTCAGCTTAAGCGCTACGCGCACGCTACAGAAACAGCCATTGGCTGTAGGCTCAGGCTACTTGAGGTGCTTTTGAATAAAATAAGCATGATAGCTGACCGCTGACCGCTGACCGCTGACCGCTGAATGCTTAGAGGATATCTGAAAAGTTTTTTGATACTGAATTTTGCCCCCCTAGCCCCCCAACTTTGGGGGGAACAAGAGTCAATTTGCTTCTAAAAGTCCCCCAAAATTGGGGGATTTAGGGGGCTTGGATGTAGCAAATGAGACTTCTCAGACAACCTCTTACATTACCCGAGAAGGGATATGATGATTAGTCAACCAGAGATGATAGTAGATATTACTTGACGGTAACTTTAGCACCAGTCTCTTCCAGTTGCTTCTTAATATCCTCAGCCGCATCTTTAGCAATGGCCTCTTTAATCGGTTTAGGAGCAGATTCCACCAACTCTTTGGCTTCTTTGAGACCCAAACCAGTGATGGTACGCACCACCTTAAGTACAGCAATCTTCTTATCAGAGGGGAACTCTTCTAGAACCACATCAAATTCAGTTTTCTCCTCCTCTGGCTCAGCCTCAGCAGCTCCAGGAGCACCAGGCATAGCACCAGGCATCATCATCATACCGCCAGCAGGAGCAGCAGCACTGACACCAAAAGCCTCTTCGATCTGCTTAACCAGCTCAGAAGCTTCTAGCAGAGTCAGAGATTTTAATTTTTCGAGAATTTCATCAGTTGTAGCAGACATTGATATAACTCCTTTTAGGTGAATTGTTTAATGTATTGAGTGTTGTACTTGAGTGTTGTACAAATCTCCGAAAGGGGGAAAACCGAGTACTAGCTGTTGCCTTCTTCCTTGGCAGCAATCCCTTGGATGCATCGACCCAAAGAAGCTGGCACCTCGTTAATACTGCGACCCAAGGAGGCTGGTACCTCATTAATCCCGACAGCAAGTTTGGTAGCGATAGAATTAATCGCTCCAGCAACTTGCGCGATCAGTTCCTCCTTAGAAGGCAAGTCGGCAATTGCCTTAACTTGCTCTTCATTCAAGGCTTGACCTTGCATCACGCCGCCGCGAAATTCAGTCTTCTTGGCGGCTTTCTTAAACTCCTGGTAGGCTCTGATGGCACTACCAACATCGTCTTTGACCAGGAGAAAGGCTGAAGTACCACTCAGGAATTCTGTCATCGGCTGCCAGTTTTCGTCTTCTTCCACCGCAAGCCGCATGAAGGTGTTTTTGGTCACCTTGCAAATCGTGCCAGTGGGACGCAGACGATTCCGTAAATCGGTAATTTCAGCAACCGACAGCCCCTGGTAATCAATCACTACAGCCAATTGAGACTCACTCAAGGTTTGCTTGAGCTCCGCCACAATTGTCTTTTTTTCGTCAAGTGTTCTACCCATTTTGTTAAGTGTTAATTGGTTAATTGTTAATTGAAAATAAATAAAAATAAATAAAAATAAATATTATTTATTTTCAATTGACTCTCAACCAAGAATGATAAGTATTGAACGGTCGATCGCCTTTGGCGGAAGCTTCGCTTCATCGCGTAGCGTGTGCGTAGCACATAGATCTGACGGATAACAAATAACCAAACTAAAACCCCGGAGACTTGGCCGGGGTTAAGGGTCGTATCATTACCCCTATAGCACTCACTGTAGGATCAGTGCCTGGGCAGATGATACATAGTACTTTAACCTCGGCAGGATATTAAGCTAGTTACTCCTGCTGTCTTCAGCGCAAGCCTTCTTCAATTGTCTAGTTTGTCTAGCCGAATTTTAGGATGATTTCTAATCTACGTTTTAAGCAGCATCCTCAAGCTTGAGTTCGCGCAGGATAGCGATATCCACTTCAATCGATGGACCCATGCTAGCAGACACATATAAAGTGCGCCAATAGCGACCTTTCGCGCCAGATGGACGATTGCGGTCGATAGTTTCCTGCAAAGCCTTCAGATTCACCAGTAAGTCTTCGGGGCTAAAGGATGCCTTACCAAACATAACATGAACAATGCCAGTACGGTCAGCCCTAAATTCTAGTTTACCAGCTTTGAATTCTTGAATTGCCTGAGCTATGTCATTAGTAACTGTACCACCTTTAGGAGAAGGCATCAAGCCCCGTGGTCCGAGGAGGCGACCCAATCTCGCTACTTTGGGCATCATGTCCGGCGTAGCAATGAGCCGGTCAAAATCCATCATCCCGTTTTGAATTTCTGCAATTAACTCCTCAGAACCGGCAATGTCTGCCCCTGCATTACTAGCTTCCGAGACTTTTTCACCCCGAGCAATCACTGCTACTCGTATCGTCTGACCTGTTCCCTTCGGTAAAGCCACTGTAGTGCGCAGTTGCTGGTCAGTATACTTTGGGTCAATTCCTAAGCGAATATGGGCTTCAGCCGATTCCGGAAATTTGGCCGTGGCTGTTTCTTTGAGGAGTTTGAGAGCTTCTATGGGTTCGTAAGGTCGCTCTTCAACCTTCTTTTTTAGTTCTTGTAATCGACGCGATGGTTTCTTGGGCATCTGTATCTCCTGGGGTACTTAGCGAAGTAAAACTCCTCCCCCTCTATGGTTTACGTTAATACATTGGAGTTGAAAGTTGAAAGTTGAAAGTTGAAAGTTGAAAGTTGAAAGTTGTCAGGTTACAGCCTTAATTCATCTTTCATCCTTGATTATCTTTCATCCTTCTAATCGGTTATGGCTACACCCATGTTTCTAGCTGTGCCTTCCACAATTTTCATTGCCGCTTCTATATCATTAGCATTGAGGTCAGGCATTTTAGTTTGGGCGATTTCTTGCAGCTGGGAGCGAGTAAGGCTGCCAACTCTAGTGCGGTTGGGTTGTGCTGAACCTTTCTCAATGCCAGCAGCTTTCTTAATCAGTACAGATGCTGGTGGAGTTTTGAGGATAAAGGTAAAGCTTCGATCCTCAAACACTGAAATTTCTACTGGTATCACCATACCAGCTTGATCAGCAGTTTTGGCATTGTACTCTTTACAGAATGCCATAATATTTACCCCGTGCTGACCGAGTGCTGGTCCGACGGGGGGAGCTGGGTTAGCTTTCCCAGCTGGGAGCGCTAACTTAATCAATGCAACAACTTTTTTAGCCATTATCTAAGGTCTAGCTTGTTTTTTCAATCTGATTGAACTCCAATTCTACTGGTGTATCCCGCCCAAAGATCGAGAGTAACGCTTTGAGTTTGCTCCTTTCGGGGCTAACTTCAATCACTTCCCCTTCAAATTCTTTAAACGGACCAGATAGCACCATGATTTTGTCCCCTACTGCCATATCTACTTTGACAATCGGCTCTTGCTCTTCGGTTTGCTTGAAGATCCGCTCTACTTCACCATAGCTGAGGGGTACGGGTTTAACATGTCCCCTACCACGCCCGTAGCGGCGTTGTTGTTCTGCCCCAACAAAATTAATCACATTTGGTGTGTTTTTGACAACTTGCCAAGCTTCATCATCCATCACCATCTGGACTAACACATAGCCGGGGAAAACTTTTTCTTCGCCGTGTTGCCGAGAACCATCCTTACGGATTTTTACCGTAGGTGTTTGGGGAATCTGGACTTTCAAAATCCGGTCCGCTACATCCATCGTTTGGATGCGCTGTTCCAAGTTCGTCTTAACCCGTTTTTCACAGCCAGAAGCAACCTGGACTGCGTACCAACGTGGACTTGCAGGTTTTGATACCTGTTGATCGACATCTTGGGATTCGTCTGCAGCAAAACTCATCAAAATACTTGTCCTGATGCCCAGGAAAATAAACCATCTACCAAGTAAATTATGGTGGCAGACAGAATGACCATCAACAATACCGCTGCTGATTCGCTAATTAACTGTTGCCGAGAAGGCCAAACGACTTTAGCGAGTTCTTCTTTAGTTTCGTTGAAGAACTTACCTAGGTTAAACCCAGATTCAGTTTCTTTAGTCTCTGGTTCAGCTTTTGTTTTCTTTGCCACAACTTCTCCTTTCCCCCATCAACGCATTGACACTCCCCGTCCTAGAAGAACGGGGATTCTTCGCTCAACGACTCGACTTGCTTAACCAGACCGGAGTCAGGAAGAGTAGAGGCCAAGTCTCCCAAAGCGTTTGGATCTAAGATATAGGTTCCGGTGTGCCCCACCGTACCTTTACTTTTTTTAGAGATAGATACTTTTTTCTATCTAAATTTTTCATAGACGTTAAAGTCGTTAGACCAAATTACGCAATATGTATCTTTTACATATTTTTTACGTTGTCTATTTATTTTCTAGATAATATCTATCCTTAATTCATGGGTGTATGTTTATCTATTAATACTACCACACTTAGTACAGAACCGCCTAAATAGCCGTCCTTCTAGGACGGGGCTTGAAACCCAAAATTTTTGGTCAATCCAGCCAGGGATTAGATGACACAAGTCGGCTTTACTGGAGGTGCTACCTGTGGCCAATGTAATTCGCCAAGTAAGAGCGCACCTATGTCAATTTCCTGTTCCTTGCATCGGGGATAGTCTAGCTGGTAGGGCCCCCGCCACTACAATCCACTAGTCCTGATAGTTGAGTCAAACTATCCTACTCAGCCCCCTCAACTTACGGACTCCCACTGGATTTGCTCAGGTAAACCCTGGCATCCAACACTTTTGTATTCTACCAATTTTGAGCGCGCCCTGGAGGACTCGAACCCCCGACATCAGGTTTTGGAGACCTGCGTTCTACCAACTGAACTAAGGACGCAGATGGACTAGAGAAGTAGAGGTTAACCGATACTTTTTAGCTACCAAAATCTACTTTGCAGATTTTAGCCCACTAATGCAAGCTGCTCTCGCAGCCAGGGGGTATCTCCCAAGGCCAAGATAGGTTTTGTTCCGCTCAAGGCGCATAAATCTGTGTTTAATAGAAAACGCAACCACTATCATGGTTTGCTTTGGTTTTCGGCTTCAATTCAAGGAACCAGAATGTTTTCTTTGACACTAGATTCATAATCAAAGTCTAACATATTTTTGTAGATACTGCAAGATATTTGGATAAAATCGTCAACAGTGGCTAGCCTCTCGCTTTTCTAAGTTTACCCTAATTTTGCCATTTACACCAACCTGATGCTAAACCAAAAAAAGGCTATAAACTACGGTCAAAGCGTTGTTTGATGCGAGTAGCTTTACCAACGCGATCGCGTAAGTAGTATAGCTTGGCTCGACGCACCTTGCCTCGACGGATTACTTTTATATTAGCAATTTTTGGAGAATGGAGTAGAAAAACCCGTTCCACACCAATCCCTTGGAAAATCCGGCGTACTGTAATCGTTTCATTTATGCCACCATTGCGCATGGCAATCACAGTGCCTTCATAGGGTTGAATCCGTTCCTTATTACCTTCTTTAATCCGTACCCCCACCCGCACGGTGTCACCGACATAGATGGTAGGGACGTTTTCCTTAAGTTGTTCCGCTTCAATGGAACGAATGATTTCTTGAGCATTCATGGTTTTTGCCTAAAAGCACCAGTTTCTGATTATATCCCAAAGAAAGACTTGAAGTCTAGAATTTTTTGGGAAAAGGTAGGATTTCAGCACCACTACCTGTGTCTATTTCGTGTAAATAGCTGATCTGTTGACACTCCCCGCCCGCTTATGGACGGGGATTCTTAGTTCCTCGACATGCCTTGTCTTGATGCAGTCGCTCATGGGGGAAACCCCCAAGACCGCGCTGCATCGCTAAAATTAGCTATCCGTCAAAGGCAATACTTAAGCCGAATACCCGTTTAAAAACCAAGTATTTAGCCTAATTTAACTAACCGAGCGTGGGCTTATCTCCCTAAGCGTTGAGTTTCCTCAGTTCCCGTGTGCCGGAGACGAAACCTTATCAGAGGGTCGCCTTTATGGTTAGTCGGCTATGGGTAAAAGGGTTAAAACTTTTTGATTAAGGCTCCACTCTTCTTACGGTAACTTCTAACCCCACGGTACTTTAGTATTCAATGTGCAAGCTTTACTGGTTTTCGGTATCTGGCACGGATCCATACGTTTTTAATGAGGTTTTTCGCGCCTCAGGTGCTAACATCGCAAAACGCTCGTGAAGTTATGACAGTACCGACGAATCCTGTCTGTGCTAGGCTACTATGCATATTCTAACAGATTTTTTAAAAGCCGTCTGCCGAAGGACGGGGCTTGAAACCCAACTTTTTGGTCACTTGATCTACTCTCTGTTGCTTGCTTTTTTCCCTTGAGTAATCAAACGTGCACCTATAATACCAAGGGCTAGTAAACCTAATGTAGCAGTAGGTTCATCAACACTAGCCTCAGAGGAAACGCTAGCCTCAGAGAACACTGGATACAGGAACTGGCGACCAGCGTAGTCATCGTTAACCAATGGGGTGAGGTTGGTGACTGGGTTGCCTGGAGCTATACCTAGTCCCCGGGATTCCATCAGAATATCTACGCCTGGGGTGTCAACACCAGGATCCTGATCTGGAACTGTAAACAATGAAAATGGTGAAGCAGCTGGATTGAGGGGATCGATTAGTTGGGCGATCGGGTTGCTCAATGTAGCTAGAGCTGTGGCGCTAGTACTGCCATCATAGTTGTCGTCGATAAATCTATTAGGACTGATGTCTCCCTCGATATCCCCTAATCCAATGGCATGACCGATCTCGTGGGTCAACAATCGCCTAAAAAAGTCGAGGGTATATACTGTTCCGGCATTATTGTTGAAGGTGATATCTGCTCCGATAATGGCGCTTGAGCCTGCGTAATTTTCCGTTCCGGAGGTGAGAGTTACAGTATCGTTGATGTAATAAAAAAACGCTTCACCTTGGGGTGAGGTATGTCCAGGATTCCAGAACGTTGCATCTGTCGAGGCCAACAGGTCAATCTCGGCACCATATCGGTTAACGCCTCCTCTACCGGTACCTACTACTGGTGTCTCTAAATCTGCTACAAATGACAAATCGGTACCTAAGCCAGAAACCGGGTCAACTACAGTCCAGGCGTTGAACGCAGCCTCAATGGCATTTTGAAACTCGTTGACACTAGGAAGAATATCCCAGGTGAATAAATCTCGGTAAGCTTGATAGGAACCGCCCTGTAGTGAGTATCGCAATCCGCCGTCCAGGGAACGCTCTTTTCCATGGATAGTCCTTGGAGCTGCATCCCATCGGGAGCCACCTCCGAGTGTGCTACCAGACCGGTTAAAAATTACAAAAGCGTCAGAGGGTGCTGGGTTAGCAACTTCAATCGCGGCGAAACTCAAAACAGACCCTAGGATGGCTAGTGATAGGTTTTTTGTCAGTTTGAGTAAATTAATAGGTTGTTTGTTTTTAAAGTTTGCTTTCATAAGATTGTTTGTTTTCACACATTAAAATTTAGTTGCAGGTTAGTTTATTCAACAAATAACCTAGTTTAAATAAACTTTACTTAAATTATTGAGGCAATTGAATTAAATTACCTCAATAAAAATACTGAAACTATAAAAATAAATATAGAAAAAATTATTACCAAATCTTAAGCGTTCGGGAATTGGTATATAGCGTTTATCATAGCTATGAGGTACACATTATTTTTTCCCACTTCCCTCACTTCCCCTCCTGGGAGCAGGGCTGTTTCATTCTCGCAAAAAATAGATGGGGAGATGGGGAGATGGGGAGATGGGGAGAATTTTGGACTAATACTCGGGATTTTGGGCAAATTTATCGTTCCCTTACACCAAGGCCGTTAACAAATTGTTAGTGATTTGAGTTGATTGAAGGCGGTTAATTCGTAAGATTTTAATGACTAAATTTGGGCATTTTTCGGTAAATTTTAGTTTATTTCCCTATCCCCCTATCCCCCTATCCCCCTATCTCCAATAATCGTTAACTTACTAAAGTTTGAAACAGCCCTGCCTCCTGGGAGGGGTTAGGGGTGGGTTACTCTTCCCATATCCGCTGCTCCCTGCTCCGAACGCGCCCCGCGTGGCCCACGGCCTCAGTCCCTGCTCCCTAAAACCCAGAGATTTGTACCTCATGGGTATAAGACTTGCTATAGCACTACCCATTAAGATGTTTGACATTCCTAAACTCAGCAAACTTAGTCATAGCTTACTTCTGACTTCTAACTTCGAACCTTGCGGACTTGCGCGTAGCGCTATATGAGTAACCGCAAAGACCCAAAGAACGCGAAGACTAAAAAACTTAGTCTTCTTGAGAGATTAATTCACAATTAATTCACAATTAAATAAAATTAGCGATCGCGTAGCGTGGCCAAAAGGCCAAAAGGCCATCGCTTTAAAGTTCTAATCCCTGAATAACACTCCAAGCTTTGAACACATTACCTTGCATCAAGGCAGCTATACCAGATAGGGCTTGTAGTTCGGGAATAGTCGGGTTGATTTTAAGGGCAGGTTTTAGGGCATTTTCTCCATTTTTTCCATCCCAATCATAGAGATAGACGAAGGCAAGATAAGCGTGAGCATAGGGATTTTGGGGGTCAAGTTGGGTGACTCGCTTTAATGCTGCGATCGCACCTTCTACATCTTGCTGCAATACCCTACTCAAGGCCAGAGCATAGGCCAAGTCTAGGTTATTCGGTTCCAATTCCAGCCGATAGCTTAAGGCTAAATCTGCTTGCTCTAAGTAGTCCTGAATCGGATCGTACTGGTTAATGCGGGCAGTTTCTTCAAAAACCGGTTCTAGGCCATTGAGTCCTTTAGGTAAATTAGTGGACAATATCCGCATTTGGGTGATTAAATCTAGTTCTGGTGCAGCTATGGGGGTAGCTGCTGGATCGATGGTCAAGGTAACCGTTGGTACTTGTATCGGATAGGTTTCGCGAGTTTGTCGATTGAGGTAAGTTGCTTTTAAGGTGTAGCTTCCAGCTGGGATATCTGCTGGGGGAAACATCGCCATCCGTTCAATGACTTCAAATTCGGCATTGGCAGGTGGTAATTGGGAAGAGTGTAGTTCTCCCATGGCAATACCATGGTCGTGTAACCATCCGTGGGTGGAAGGTTGCAGGTTAGTATCGGTTGAAGGTTGAAGGTTAGTATCGGTTGAAGGTTGAAGGTTAGTTTCGGTTGAAGGTTGAAGGTTAGTTTCGGTTGAAGGTTGAAGGTTAGTTTCGGTTGAAGGTTGAAGGTTAGTTTCGGTTGAAGGTTGTAGGTTAGTTTCGGTTGAAGGTTGAAGGTTAGTTTCGGTTGAAGGTTGAAGGTTAGTTTCGGTTGAAGGTTGCAGGTTAGTTTCGGTTGAAGGTTGAAGGTTAGTTTCGGTTGAACCTTGGCCAAAAGGCCACGCTTTCGGCAAAGCCGACGCTGCGCGAACGCGAACAACCTTCAACTGGTTAACCTTCAACTTACCAACCTTGGCCAAAAGGCCACGCTTTCGGCAAAGCCGACGCTGCGCGAACGCGAACAACTTGTTAACCTTCAACTTACCAACCTTGGCCAAAAGGCCACGCTTCGCGAACAAATCTACCGGTTGCCAGGTTAGGATAACGATGCCAGATTGTAATTGCTCCCAAGAACCAGTCCACTGATAAGTTACTGGTACAGGTACTCCAGCAGGAGATTTTTCTGGTACGGTGACTTGGTCTAATTTAACTCTGGGGCTTGAGCTGAGAGTATTGCTGTTCGCGTAGCGTGGCCTTTTGGCCAGGGAAGCATTGCTATTGAAACTAGTGGGTTTTATGGATGATTGGTCACCCACAGGCTTTATCGATAATGGTTTTACGGCTATTGGTGGCTGCCGCTTGTGATACAGTTTCAGTTGGCTAGCATCGGGTAAATCCCAAGTCTGGTGTAGCTCAAATTCTGTCCCTTGCTCAACTGCCTGAACAATAGCTGCTTGGGATTCTGGGATTGACCCTTGGGCACCAGTTTTAGTGAGGAACCAAGAAAGCGATCGCATATCCTGTTTCACTTGTTTGGCTTGGGTTCCCACTTGACGCCCGTATACTTGGAAATTGGCTAATGCACCATAGTAATTGAAGTTATGTTGGTTAATGTCTGGGGTTGACGGTAATACTCCTAAGTTAGAGCGCAAGTAAGGTTGAGTCTTGATGATTTCCGCAATTACCTTCGGATGAGGCCATGGCTGTCCTAAGTAGGGAAAATGTTGTACACGGGGACTAAGTAATTGAGTCAATCCTCTACCTCCTAATGGAAATAGATTCAACATCATCAGTACAGTTGCTAGCCCTACCGTGCTCCAACGCATGGGTTTACCCCAACGATTAGTCCAGCAGGTTAAGCCATAAGCCAGAAACAGTGATAGCACTGGAACTAATGGCAAGATATAGCGAGCATCTTTATTAATATTCAATGAACACAATAGATAACCACCCACTATGAAGACTCCTAGCCAGGTTAGTGACCAGATGGGGGGATGGGGGGATGGCAGATTGTTCGATTTTGCGATCGCGGATTGCTTGAGCCCATACTTGAGCCCATAAATTAATAGTCCTACTATCGGTATTAACAACAGCGGCCAAGAGATCAGGTAAGGTAAGATTTTCCAGTAGTAAACCCAGGCGTCAAGGGTATTGAGGGCTGGGTCTCCTTCTGCGATCGCGGAATCTATGGTTGCTCGCTTCCCAGAGGTCAATATCAACAACCAATTAATCCGGTACCATGGACCAAATAGCAAAACTGATACCAGCAAACCGCCGATTAATTGAGCTAACCTTTGCCATTGCCTCTGCCACAGAACCCTTACCCCAGCCCAAACGATTGGCACAAATAGAAAAAATAAGGCGGTTTGCTTAACTAGCAAGGCTAATCCTAAACAAACCCCAAACCCCAACCCCCACAACCATCCTTGTCTTACTTTAGGTGCGCTTTCCGTGATGGCGAGGGATTGCTCGCCATCACGGGTCCCACCTCTGGTTCGCGATAAGGGTGTCTTTGCCCTTCCCAAACTCCACCACACTGTCAGAGACCAAAAACACAAACTGACTACTGTGGTTAATGGATAATCCAGCAAAAATTCTAAACGGTAGCGATATAGTCCTGGTAACAACATGACTAAACCAGCAGCCCATAACCCTACCGGGCGGTTAAATAACACTAGCCCTAATCCATAAACTGAAGCAATTAGCACTCCACTGCATAAAACTAGCGCTATCGTAGCTAGCTCTGGTCCGGTTCCAAACAGCTGCTGAACCATTGCGGCAATAATATAAGTCAATGGCGGGACTTTTGAGGAAATTGCCCAAAAACTGCTCCACCACTCTCCAGAGAACCACTCAGGATGCTGCAACGCCTGCCAGTAATTCAAGGAACCGGTCAAATAATCCGCCTGGTCCCAAGCTGGGACAGAGTGATCTAGGGCAAACCAAATGCGATCGCAAAATCCACTCCCTAGCCAAATTAGTCCTAAAATTACTGGATCTCTAAAGCGTCTTTTCATAGTGGTGAGTGCTAGGTGCTCAGATCAATTAGCTACAACAATCTTACCTGTAGTGATTGAGTAAATTGATATTGAACGGGTAATCTTGAGAAAGCGTTTATTTGAACAAAACCCAGATGTTCATACCTATGTAGAGGAGGAAGAAGATGGCGAAGACTTGCGATGCCATTAAAATCATTGACAAGAAGATTCGTACCGACCCCGAAATGGAGGGAATGATAGCAGAAGCTTCTCTTAATGCAGAGGTGGCACAGTTGATTTATGAAGCCAGAACAAAAGCGGGGTTAACCCAGAAACAGCTTGCAGAACTTGTAGGTACAAAGCAGCCTGTGATTGCACGACTTGAAGATGCTGATTATGAGGGACAGTCCCTTTCGATGTTGCAAAAAATCGCTCGCGCTCTGAATCACCGGGTAGCGATCGCGATCCATAAGCTGATAGCTGATAGCTGATAGCTGATAGCTTACCCAATTATTAACTGCTTAAATTATAAGATAGCGGTTTCTATCCTAATCAGTTACACAGGATTTTTTCTATCTTACCGATTCCCGATTCCCGATTCCCGTTCCCCTCCTGGGAGGGGTTAGGGGTGGGTTCCGATTCCCGATTCCCGATTCCCAGATCCGCTGTTCCCGTAAACCCAAAGAAAGATTTGTATCTCACCTAATTTAAAACCGCTATACTTAAAGCCTTAACTTACCGAGGGGCTTGACACTCGACTCATCAAACCACTCTATCTTAGTACTATACTTTTCCTCAAGTCCTTGTTGCAAATGATCAGATGGATAAAATAGAAACACATCACTAAACCCTTGAGGAATATCGGGAATAGTAGGGGGAATGACTAACTGAAGTTTTACCTGAGGATTTAATAAATAACTAAGAGAAATCACATCCCCAGGATTCACGGAAGAAACATTGCTAACTACCAGAGGTCGCTCAGCTTTATTAATTATTCTAGCGATAGTAGGATTGTTACCTCCAACTTGCTTGTTCCACCAGATTTCTGCTTGGGAACTAATAGCACAAGAGATAACTCCCCCTGTAAGCAACACAGCTACTATTCCTTTCCAGACTTTCTGTCTTCTTAAATTAGCCATTAAATTAGCCCTGGATAGAGATCCAGTTATCGACCCAGTTATGGACATAGTAATTAGATAAGCAACAGCCAGCTGCACTCCGATATAGCAAGGTAGAAAATACCGACTCGCCACTGAACGTCGTCCTCCCCAAATTAAGTCCGGTAAAATTAACCCTAATGCAGTAATAAGGATTAACGTTAAAACCAGTAACCAAACTCGCGGGGTAGTATAACGACAGATAAAATAAATTGCATATCCCACAAAACTCACTAAAATTGGTGGGATTATATAGGTAAATGGATGCTCCAGTGGTATTCCAATATCAAAAAATATCAAACTGAGGTTTATACCCCAGATTTTTACCAAAAATGATAAAGGAACTTGAATAGTTGTCCAATGGGTTTTATGCTGAATGATAGCTAAGTTAATAACCACCACAACTAACCAAGGGGAAAAGGCTAGAAACCCGGCACCAGATGATATCAAATAAGCAATAAGAGTTTTATTAAAGCGAAACCGTTCTATTATAAACACATAAATTCCATGTCCAATAGCCACAAATATAGAAAATAGAAACGTGTAAAGACTAAGTGCCAAGGTGATAGCATAGATTACCCATGACCAGAGGTAGCTTGTTACTTTTGTACTATCCTTAGTTTTCCGGATAGCTCGCAACAGAGACGCACAAGATAGGATAATAGTCAATGTCCATAGACTATATTCCCGTGCTTCTTGAGCGTAGAGCACATGAAAGGGAGATACCGCTAAAAGTGCCACAGCTACCGATCCCACTAAAGGGGATTCAAATAATTCTAAGCACAGCCAATAGATAGCTGGTAAAACCAGCAGGCTAAACAGAACAGATAAACCCCTAGGGTTATTGACAGCAGCACCAAATAGCTGCCGCCAAAACCGGGCCATTAAATAATATAGGGGTGGATGTTCTGGGTTTGTAGTTAAGGCATTAATAGTATCCCCTAAGTTTTTTTCAGGATTGGGATGCTGATACTTTTGTAAGTCTTCAACACCAATTACCCTACCATCAAAAACTTCCTTAATTACTTCATCTCCGGTGTAGCCAGAACTCCGAATTGAAGTATAAACCTCATCGTGCCAGTAGATTTTATGGTTTAGATTGAAGCAGCGGAAGAAGATTCCTAGCAGTAAAAGGACGATAATCAAAAATCGCCATCTTAGGGAAAAACACTGCTTAGATGGTTTGGTCATATCTTCAATGGGTGCTTGGCTAATCCCTACTCCCTACTCCCTACTCCCTACTCCCTACTCCCTACTCCCTACTCCCTACAACCCAGGGCTTTGTACTTCACCGAATTGAGAAATGCTATAATTTATGACTACCTGGTTTTTTGGGCAAAATCTGTATCTTTGGGATTGGAAGTAGTAGCTAAAAATAGCTGTGGTAGTAGTAGTCCAGAATTAGCTTTGTAGTCAGCAAACTCTGGATAGCGGGAGAGAGACTTATCTTTTTTGAGCATATTGGGAATAAATATACTTGCCATAAAACCTGCCAAAATTACAAAGGGTAGCCAGTGCTGAGCTAGCATGACAAAACCAGAGTAGATCAGGATTTCTCCCAAGTAGTTTGTGTTTCGACAGCGAGCAAAGAATCCTTCTGTGATTAATCCAGAACGATACTTGAGAGTATAGTATTTCTGGGCATCACTGGCATAGTGTAGAAAGACTCCCATGACATTAATGGAAATGGCAGCAGCTACGAGGGGTAAGGGAGGCTGAGAACCACTGCTGATCAGAATAAAGGGAGCAACCCAGTAGAGCATTAGTATTCCGAAGCCAAGAATTCCGATGCCAATCGGTATTTCTTGCTCCCACTGCTTGTCTGGATAGATACGGTCTTTGAGTAGCCACATCACTTTATAGTTTTATAATTTGTAATTTATCTAGTCAAAATTAATTTAATACGACGACTTCTATTAAAGGTGATATCACTACCGTAATGATACTGATATCTATCATTGATTTCATAAACAATAACGGATAAATCAAGAATAATACTAACAGACTTGTATAAATAAATACTTGTTATCAGGGTATCTTCTTAAGAGAATTCGCGTATTCCTCAGTAATTTATCTTAAAAATACTATAATTGATACCATTATTATAATTGATGCCATTATAATTTATGATTAACTAGAGCCTCTGGGGGGGTAACCGGCAAGCTAAAATCATTACTGGGTAATAATTTCAGCCCATAAGTTACTTAGCGATGCAGCGCCACAAAAGGGGGTTTCTCCCATGAGCGACTGCATCAATACAAGGTGCGCTTGACCTTGGCTAATTTAATTCTTAATGGGTCAAGCGCACCTTTAGAAACCCTATAGCAGTTCTCCATCGGGTGAGGTACTTTCCTCTTTAGTTTTAGGGAGCAGGGATTAGGGAGCAGGAAGCAAGAAATAAAATTTAGATTTACCTCAAGCTTACTAGGAAACGCAATAGTTCAGGTTTACTCAAGTCAAGCAATTAAACAATGTTATGTTTCTCATTAATAAAGAAGCAACCACTCAAAAAATTGAATTGCTGGATAAATCTCAAATTATTTTCCAGAATAAACTATTCACTAAATGGTTTGATATTTTCCCAAAGGCTTATCAAAAAGCATTCAAGTTTTGTCGTTCCCAAATATCTGATGAATATTCGTCTTTGTATTTGCTTGTAGAACATCGGCATTATTTGACAATTTGGATTGAGCAAGAAGAGGTAAGTTTAGCTAACAAAGTTTATAGTTCACCAATAAATAGTGATCAACCTAAATCCACGGATTCGTTACCACTAATGGCAGCTATATCTAAAGGGGAAAATCCCAGATATTTTGATGGTGAACAATCCAGAAATCCTAACCAGTTTCCTAGGGAAGTTTTACCTGATTCACTCCCCGAAGATATTTCAGCTTCCGAAGCTTCGATAGTTACTGAAAACCTTGGATACTGGTACAATCACACAGAATATTATTCCCCGGCAACTCCAAAATTAGCTACTGGTAATCTCAATCAGGAGCAAGAGATTCCGGAATCTGAGTTCCACCTGCATCCTAGGTTTCAGGAAATTACTAAGCAATCTCTTAAACGGCTGTCTAAAAAGTAATATCGAGGGATTTATTACCAGGAGCAACATGTCTTGACCCAGCTACCGAAATCACAGTTATCTCCCTCACGAATTGGCTCAAAAACCGTCTATAGCAGAAGTCAGAAGTCAGAAGTCAGAAGTCAGAAGTCAAACTCTTGCGCTTATTTAGGTTTGAGACTTTTTTCATGTCCTAACTGCCCTGGCGAATGCTATAAGTTTGATTGTAGAAAATCAGATGGTTGAGGGACTTTCGTCCTGGGTTGCGCGGCAGTAGGGAGTAGGCAAGTCAGAAGTGGGAAGTCGGAAGTGGGAAAAGTTTTGTGTACTTGCTTAACTAATTATTTGAACGGAGTATATAGTGATTAGAGCCCCAATTACCAAGACAGAAATGTAGGGATTTCTGCAAGAGGAGACAAGGAAGGTTGGGTTAATTGTAAAACTAGCTACATTTTATGGTTGACAATTAAATTTATTTGTGATAGATTGGTATACCAGATTTAGTCCATCCTAAATACTTGATCTTTACCCACATAGGCGTGAAACCGTTAATTGACTGGGCAAGACTCCAGCTCGATGCCCAAAATCCCAGCATTAGATAAATTTTAAGTATATTGGGTCAAGGATGTAGCCAAATCTGCGACGCAATTGACTACATTTTTCTGTTGACACTTCCAGAGCAAAATTGCCACAATCTCACCAGCTATTTCCAAAAATAGATCAAGTAGGGGGTAAACTACCCAAATGTTAATAATTGATCGAGAAAAGATTAATCAAGAGATTCAGTGGCTCGATGAATCTACAATTATTTTCCAAAATAAAATATTCACTAGAGGTTTTGATATTTCTCCAAATGCTTATCAAAAATCATTAAAGCTTTGTAGTTGCGAAATCTCTGAGGAATTTCGGCCTCTGTATTTAGTTTTAGAAAATCCGCATTATCTGACGGTTTGGATTGAGCAACAAGGGGTGAGTTTAACCGATGAAGCTTCTGCTTCACCAATCAATAGCCCCCAACCGGAAGGGAGAGTTACTGACACTCTTGATGGTGAACCAACCACAAATCATAACCAACTCCCTGTATCAGATTTACCTGATTCACTGTCAAAATCTGAAACATCTTCAGAAACTCCAATCATAACTCAAAACCCCGGAGACTGGCACAATTCGACAGAATCTGATTCCCCTGCAACTCCAAAAGTACCTACTGGTAATCTCGATCAGGAGAAAGTGGTTTCTGAGACAGCAGTCAGTGACCAGAACAATACACTTCTTGCAGAAGTCGGAAACAGGGAACAGGGAACAAGGAACAGTGGAGAAGATTTGACGCAAACACTATCAGAAAATTACTTTTGCAAGGAGAAAGTGGTTTCTGAGACAGCAGTCAGTGACCAGAACAATACACTTCTTGCAGAAGTCGGAAACAGGGAACAGGGAACAGGGAACAGTGGAGAAGAATTGACGCAAACACTATCAGAAAATTACTTTTGCAAGAGTTCTAATACACCAAAAGCTGAGGGCGACCTGAATCCTAGTGGTCAGCAAATTACTAAGCAATCTGGTAAACGGGTGTTTAAAAAAAAATATCGAGGGATTGTCTATGAAGTGGAAGCTATGTTAATCGAGTTACCGGAATCCCAGTTACAGACGGATGATAAAGGGTTTGTTCGAAAAAAGTCTAAAAAGCGATATCGAGGAATTTCCTACTAAGTTCATAAGTAAGCGGTCAGCGGTCAGCGGTCAGCGGTCAGCTTAAAATAAACTTCATTTGGGAGAATTTAATATTGATAAATTAATGAGAATTGAAAGTCTCGAGAAAAGTCTATCAGCTTTGTGGCACAGGCTTTGGCCTTGGCCTTTAGGCCACGCGGGGCGCGTTTGGCCACGCTGTGCGAACGACGCTGTGACGCACATAAGCTGATAGCACCTCAAGTAGCGTGGCACAGGCTTCTAGCCTGTGAAGCATTAGCTGATAGCTGATACGCGACACGCTGATAGCTTACCTAGAAACTATTCCATGCCTTCAATGGGGGCAAAGCCTTGTCGCTGGATATTTTCAGTAATAGTACGGGGTTCGAGGAATTGGACTAGATAATCGGGACCTCCTGCTTTTGACCCTACTCCAGACATCTTGAACCCACCAAACGGTTGCCGTGATACTATGGATCCGGTAATATTGCGGTTGATATATAGATTACCGACCTCAAGCTCGGCTGAGGCTTGTTCTATATGGGATGGAGTGCGAGAATATAAGCCTCCGGTGAGCCCATAGTTGGTACTGTTGGCTATATCAAGGGCTTCTTGGAAATTCTTTGCGGCCATTACTGCTACTACTGGACCAAAGATTTCTTCTTGGGCAATGGTGGCCTTGGGGGAGATATCTTTAAAGATAAC
>NZ_JAAHHZ010000084.1:0-5415 GCF_010672005.1 Moorena sp. SIO4A5
ACCCCTGACCAACTTTGCCACCAACGTTTTATCCCATCTCTATTTTCACAGAAAGCTTCGGTCAAGCGATGAAGAACCAACGCCAGACCATGCAAGCCACCCCAGGCTACAAATCCCCAAGCTGCTCCATGCCAGATACCAATAATGACCATTACGATGAATAGGTTAAGGCAGGTACGAGCAACCCCTTTACGGGAACCGCCCAAGGGAAAGTAGAGATAGTTACGGATCCAATCTCCTAGAGTGATGTGCCAGCGACGCCAGAAATCCGCAATGCTGATACTGAAATAGGGAAAATCAAAGTTTTCTGGAAGATTAATGCCCAGTAACACTGCACTACCACGGGCAATGTCTACATAGCCGCTGAAATCGAAATAGAGTTGTAAACCGTAGGCAAAGATAGCTAACCATAAATCTCCACTACCAGCCCGTTCTATATTGCCAAAACACAAATCAACAAAAATACCAATGTGGTCTGCTAACAGTGCCTTTTTAATCGCACCAGATGTAATCAACCAAAGTCCTTCTGTTGCTCGGTCAAAACTTGGAAATTGTAAGGTTTTCAGTTCAATAGCAAACGGAGGATAACGAGTAATTGGACCAGAAATAAGTTTAGGAAAAAAAAACTTATAAGCAGCAAACTGGAGGAGATTACGAGTTGCTGGAGCCCCACGATAGACATCAATGATATAAGCAATGCCCTCAAATATAAAAAACGATATTCCTAGAGTAACAATTAAGTTATCCCTAATCCAATTAGCCCCATCTTGAGCAATTGTCAAGTTGAGAATTACTGCTAAATTGGACAATATAAAAGGAATATACTTGAAGCCAAGCAAAAATATAACATTTAGGAAAATCCCTAGGCTCAGTAGTCTTGACCGTCGGTTATTCCAAAAACTATCAGCCACTAGCCATTCTTCATTGGAAAGATGATAATTAGTAGCATGGGAACCAGAAACTGTATTCGTACCTAGTGCTTGTCCAAAGTAAAAATTAATTAGGGTAATCAATACCAACAGGGGAATGTATTGGATTTGTAGTGAAGCATAAAAGATTAGACTGCTAATTAATAAAACCAAAAGTTTTAGTTTGGGAGAACCTGTGGCACCTGTAGAACGTTGCACCAACCAGTAGATTCCCAAAACTGCTAGCAAGAAACAGCTGTAGGTAATCGAAATAAATGACATAAAGATAAAGGATGAAGGATGTTCGCCTGATAGCGTGTAAGCATTCAGCTATCAGCCATCAGCATATGCGCTACGCGCATATGCTTACATATCGTTTCCGTTTGAATAGTTATAGCGGTTTGCTTGTAGGTTAAGTATAATTACGAATCTTGACTACTGACTACTGACTACTGACTACTGACTACTTGTTGTTATGGAAATTAGCGCGGGTTGCAAACCGCTATATAATTATTGGTTGTTATTCAATTTCAAATTAATAATTCATGATTAATCACTAATGACTAATGACCAAGGCATCATTGGATCTTTAGCCAACTGGTTAGAAACTTGGTAAGCACCATAGCGGTTGAGATGACTGGGGTCAGAAAAGTAGTCATATTTAGTTAGCAACATCTTATTTAAATCTCGGAAAATTAATCCCCCTTCTAGATCAAAGTTGTACATGTATCCCTGAAATTGTTTCTCATATTTGCTCCGCACTGGATCTAAATATTCTTTAGTCAGGGGTAGGTTGAGCATAACGATACTAACGTCATGCTTCTGGGCAAATTCCAGCAAGTTTCTTAGGGCTTTGTCTTGCTGACCTCCTAGCTGAAAATACCGGTAATCACCATCATAAATACCGGGAACTTTAGGATGTTTCTGGTAGTAGGTAGCGGTGTTAAAACGAGTTGACAGGGGCAGGAAGCCATCAAAGTCAATTTTCCACGTTAGGGATAATTTATGTTGAGGCTTTTTGGCAGTTTTGGTTGTGTCTGGTAGGAGGAACTTTTCTAGGTCAACCAACTTTTCCCGTAACAGAGATTTGAGCTGGCTTCGTTGAGGATAAGTTAACGAAATTTTGGCTATTGACTGATTTAGCCAGTCACTGATATACTTATAACTATCCTTCAAAACCTCTAGAGGTTGGTCTGTGGCATCTGTCGGTAATGGTGGTTGTTTAGTGCGGTTCGGAAAAACTCCTGCCATTAGAGCTTGGTAACCTGGTGATCCGATAATCGAGTTGTAGGTAGCATCCACTCGACCATTGTTAAAGGCTCTGACCCCATCAGCCCAAATAATCAATTTAGGCAGTTGCTCGGGAGTTAAGACGCGCCGAACCATGAAGTCTACTACCTGAGCTGTCGCACCATTAACCCCAAAGTTAAAGACGTCAATGTCAGGATAGCCCTGTTCTTCCAAGGCATCTTGCAGGGCAATGGGATCGATTCCCCGCATGGCTCTGGAACTCCCCATAATCAGTACATCAGGGATACCATTTTGAAGCAGGCGTTGTTGGTACAGAGCTAGCTTTTCATCTAACATCTGGTTATTGAATGAAGGATTCGGCGATCGCGCTGCGGCCAGCATGGCTGCCATGGTGGCATTGCCGTTTTCATTCACAATCACCATGGTATCCCCAGGAGCAGTAAATCCAGAGGTGTTGAAGTTTTCAGTCCCGAGACCAGCCCCTTTTTGCAAAGATAGTTGGGGCAAAGCAATGGGTTTGGGTGATGAGTGAGTCACTGCCTTTACTTCCGCTGACGGTGAGGCTTGAGACTGTAGGAGCTCACTAAAACGCCAATCTGTGATCAGTGTTACTAGTAATCCTGCTACGCCCCATACCATGGCTACTGCTACGCCTTGGATAGATAATTTCCCCTTGGCCTGTCTCTTGTCTGAGAAGGCTGCCATGTCTTGGTTTTCTACAGTGGGTACAAATAGCTGAGAGTAGCATAGCAAACGCTGGAGTATGTAAACTAGACCATCAACTGCCCCTTTTAAACCCTGCTTGAGATCGTCGTGGGTTAGATCAGGACGCAGTACTGGTTCCCCAGTGGGAGTTACCAAATCACTCAGGTAGGCATCTGAGGCAGCAAACTCTGGGCTAGCTTCTGGGACTAGACGCTGTCGATGAACAAAATCAACTCCATAGTTCCAGGAGGGGGAGGTAGCACCAGCCCGACGTCCATAGAGCCGCAAGCCAGTAATTTCTGACATAGCCAGCTGCTCTAGGAAGCGGGTAATTTTTCGAGTGACCTGAGATTTTCGAGGACAGACCGTTGCCTCGCTCATGATGTGCAACAAATCTTGTTTACGGCGAATTTTTACCCTTATTCCACCTGTTACCAATCGTTGGTCAATGTCGGGATTGAGTAAGCGTTCCAACAAAAAGGTCAAGGCATCGTGATGCCCTGTTTGAGCTAAGGAATAGGTGGATTCTCCTAAACTCTGGTGGTCTGCTGCTGGTAAGTTGAGCCAATGAATCCAGGCTGGGGATTCGGTTTCTGGCAGTAAGGAATTGTTGGCAGTTTGACCATTCTTGCCAAAGGGGGGTTGCAGAGAGTCAGCTTGCTGAGACAGTAATGTTTGACTAGGGAACTGACTTGAGTCTACACCATAAATAGTTGCACCCTGGATTCCTTGAGGAGCGATTAAATCCAGTACTGAGGCAATGGCACTGACTACTGTTTCTTTTTCTGGGGCAATAGTTTTCCGGCGGTTAATGACGCTACAAAATACATGTAGGGTGCTTTCTTTGAGAATGGCTCTAACTGTTATTCCTACCGCTGCCAACCCCTGATTTAATAACCGCTGGATTGCTTCTACATCTCCCCAACGAGCCCATTCCTTGAGGACTTGTTCTGGAGGGGTCAAATCCACTCGCTGCTTCCAATCAGGAGTGGCTTCGCCACTTACCTGAAAGCAAATCACGGCATCTCGAAACCCTTGGAGTTGCAAGGAATGTAACCGGTCGATGATTGGCTCAGATAGTAAGGACGGATCTGGGCTGTAGTTAGAATTACAAATTATCCAGAGCCGTCGGTTAGGGGGTGAAGGGTGAAGGTTAGTTTGTTTAACATTAGAACTTGCCCCGGAAAATCTTCTAGCTTTGGAATCTTGGTGTTGGATCCGGACTTTAACACTGACACCTAGGTAACTGAGGGATTCACTGAGATAACGAGCGATCGCATCTGGAGAACCAGAACGGGCAAGACTTTCGTTTGAGACAGTTAAGTCCGCATCAGTGGTTATGGCATCGAAAGACGTCTGGGAAGATTGGTTAGAAGCATGAGTGGTATCATCGGTCGGTAGTTTAATAGCGATTTGCTTAATCCAGTCTGGACGCTTCTGCCCCACTCGACGCCCATAAACAATTATTTGATAGATCGGGTTTGCTAAGTCTAGGGGAAACTGAACTTCTCCCTGTTGCAGTTTCAGGGCTTTGATAAGGCGGTTGACCACCTTATTTGCTTCTACTCCTTGAGGGTTTTCACACAGAATGTGCAAATTGTTCCCTCGCAAACGGATTCGTATGGATAACCCGGGTTGCCTAATGGCACAATAAGCCCACTTGGCAAGGGAGGAGGGAGGAGCTTTTGGGAGACGCTGATCGACATCCAACATCACAAATTGATTAACTGGACTGGTAACGGACGAATGATTTCTTCATATCTTAGATGCTCGCCTCGATTAAAGCACAATTTTGTTAAGACTACTTGTTGGGCAAATAAAATTAATGTAGCTGACAATAGAGGTTGAAATCCTCACTCACAGGACTACATGACAATCGGTTCCCAAGTCAATACTACTCAGGTAGCAGCCCATTGCTGCCTAACTTCTGCTCAAGGGAACTGATGTTAAATTTTCGGCTTTGTTTAGTTCATTTGTACTAAAAATAACCCAGATGTCTTCTTCTCAACCAGAAATACCAGAAATCAGGTCTGCTGACCTGTTTAATTTAGAAATGCCCACAAAATTCTTCGTAAGTCTAGGCACTGCTCCAATGCTCTTAGGTATACTCTCAATACAAGCTATCGGTTCATGGTTAGAAACCACAGGTATTAGTAGTGAGGAAGTGTTTCGAGGGGAGAGATTGCCTGTTCTCCCCTTCCCAGATTTGGAAAGGGATGATCAAGATGATCAATAGCTTAAATTGAATTTAAATTTGCTGTTGTTTTTGCTATGGATGTACTACAAAGTTGCTCCTAGTCGTGGATACTGCCATCGGGCAAAACTGCCCCCCTTAGGTTTGCCCCTGTCAGTTTCACTAAGAGCTTACCATTAGAACCCACTTTAGCTCCACTCAAATCAGCTCCACTCAAATCAGCTCCACTCAAATCAGCTCCAATCAGATTAGCCTCTCGTAAGTTAGCCTTACTGAGGTTAGCTTGAAATAAATTGGCTCTAAATAGATTAGCACCTTCGAGGTTAGCCTCAGCAAGATTGACCCGATGGAGAAAGC
>NZ_JAAHHZ010000084.1:6164-29428 GCF_010672005.1 Moorena sp. SIO4A5
ACACGATCGGGATGCCAAATAAATGCTAAATCCTTGTAAGCCTGGTTCACTTCTTCCGGTGATGCTCCAGGCTCCAGTTCAAGAACTCTATAGCATTGCTCTAGCTCATTTTGCTTCACCACCATATTATGTGTAACCTAGCGACTTTTCCTTTCTCGACTCTAGACTATCAACTATAGGCTTGCTTGTGTTGTTCCTATAGTCTACAGACTACAGCCTAGGTAAGCATTCAGCGGTCAGCTATCAGCTATCAGCGATCAGTTACAAGCTATCAGTGTGTCGCGTATCAGCTATCAACCAAAGGCAAAAGGCCAACGGCTGACCGCTGACTGCTGATAACTGATCGCTGACTGCTGATAACTGATCGCTGAGCGCTAACTACGGTTCAATTCCTTACTGCAGGATTGTAGCTACTTCTTTGGCAAAATAGGTCAAAATTAAGTCAGCACCAGCCCGCTTCATGCTAGTTAGGGTTTCCATCATCACTTTTTTCTCATCAATCCAACCATTCTGACCGGCTGCTTTAATCATGGCGTACTCACCACTAACGTTGTATGCAGCAACGGGTAAATTAGTATGCTGTCTAACCCGCTGGATAACATCCATATAGGCTAAAGCTGGCTTAACCATAACCATGTCTGCCCCTTCTGAGATATCTAAGTCAATTTCTTTTAGGGCTTCAAGGGCGTTAGCGGGATCCATTTGGTAAGTCTTTTTGTCACCAAATTTAGGAGCTGAATCTAGGGCATCCCGGAATGGACCATAATAAGCGGAGGCGTATTTAGCGGAATAGGCCAAAATTCCGACATCAGTGTAGCCTTCACTATCTAGAGCTTTGCGAATTGCACCAATGCGTCCATCCATCATGTCGGAAGGCGCTACCATATCTGCCCCTGCTGCAGCTTGAGATAGGGCCATTTTTATCAATACTTCCACGGTGGCGTCATTTAGGATAGTGCCATCTTCGGTGACAATGCCATCATGACCATCACTGGAAAAGGGATCAAGGGCAACATCGGTAATCACCACTAGCTCTGGCACTTCTTGCTTAATTGCTCTGATGGTGCGTTGGATTAATCCATCCGGGTTGTAGCTTTCAGTACCGGTAGCATCTTTCAAGTCTTGGGGAATCAGAGGGAAAAGTGCGATCGCATTAATCCCCAGTTCAAATGCCTCGGTTACTTCTTTGAGCAATAAGTCCAGAGAATAGCGGTAACACCCTGGCATGGACTTAACTTCTGGTTTGAGACCTTGACCTTCCATCACAAATACTGGATAAATCAGGTCATTAACAGTCAGTTGAGTCTCTTGAACCATCCGACGAAAGGCTGCTGTACGGCGCAGACGTCGAGGCCGATGGGTTAATTGGAGTTGGTCAACGGCTGTGGACTTGTCAATCAAGTTGGGTAAGGACATAGTGAATCCGGTAGTAGATGTGAACTTGAGTTAAGTCTGTTAAATTCGTGAAGTTCATTATCAAGCATTTTGGTTTCAAAAATTATTCTGCGCAATAAAACTTTGATTTTGCCGGTTGACTTGACGGGTGACGGTTGGTTGTCAGGGATGAAGGGAGTGGTTACTTAAGGGGAGTAAGGGATAATCAGGTGATCGGTCTGGGGGGAGATCAGCTGCTAGATGTACTGGCATGATTTCCGCGAAACTCGACTCTAAACGTTATAACTAGTAGGGTGCCTTCATAAGGCACTTACGGGTAGAGTTATTTATAGTTATTTATAGTTATTTATAGTTATTTATAGCTTCATGAAAGAAAAACAGCTCGCTGAATTTTCCTTGTCCGATGGCACTACGTTCCTGGTGGAGGTAGAAGAACCAGAAAGCAAAGCCATTGAACGGGTAGCTTTACCCTCTGGGAAGTATGTGCTTAAAGCTCAACAGTCCTTTGAAGAAGCACTGGAAAAGGTTAAACCGGTGGCGTCTACGATTATTTCTAAATTGCGTGACCTTGATACTCCTGCTGATCAAGTAGAGGTGAAATTTGGGTTGACCCTCACGGCTGATGCTGGGGCAATCTTTACCTCTATCGGTGGTGAGGTTAGCTACGAAATTACTCTGAAATGGTCCCAAGATAAATCTAAATAAGTCAATGGCGAACCATAACAGTAATTCCTTTGAAGGTTTCAAAACCTCTATTGTTAGAATCTATCATAGCAATGGCGCAGTTGTGGGAGCAGGGTTTTTAGTCTCTAACGGCTATTTGCTAACCTGTGCTCATGTGATTACTGAAGCCTTGGGAATTTTACAAACTACTGAAGAGGCTCCTACTGAACCAATTAACTTAGATTTTCCCTTGATTGCTCCCGGTCAGAAACTAACCGCTAGTGTGGTGTTTTGGAAATCGGTTTCCGATACTGAAGTAATTGAAGATATTGCTGGCTTAAGGCTCAATAGTAAATTACCTGACTCCGCTCAACCAGTGCAGTTAGTGACAGCACAGAATTTGTGGAACCATTTGATTAGAGTTTTTGGTTTTCCCAAAGGGCATGATAAGGGGGTATGGGCATCGGCAGTATTGCGAGACAAAAATGCCAAAGGCTGGCTACAAATAGAAGATACTAAAGTGACTGGGTATCAAGTTGAGCGGGGATTTAGCGGTGCTCCTGTGTGGGATGAGGAGTTAGCAGGAGTGGTGGGGATGGCAGTAGCAGCAGAGAAGCGTAGAGAGAATGTTAAGGCGGGATTTTTAGTTCCTACTCAGGTTTTGAATCAATTTTGGTCTGAATTAGGGCAATTGGGGCAAAATTCGACTAATTCTAAACCGTTAACACCTCGAAAACGCCGTCGCCTTAAGCAAGAATTAGAAGATTTACAAGAGCCTTATGATTTAGGAAGGGCAAGACTTCGGAAATTGCGGAAAGAACGTGCTATTGCCAATGACCCTAGTACTGAATTTCAGTTAGATGTGAAGATAGAAGAAGAACAAGGGAAACTTGATAAAATTGAATCAAATATTGAGGAAATTGAAGAAAAGCTTGGTTGAATATTTAGAAAATTAATAGCTGTTATTTTTCCAGACTTTTATTATAATCTAAATTTAGAAATAGCAGTACGCTTCCAATACTTACTCCAATTAAAATAAATTGGGTAATTAAAGTTGATAAATATAAAGCACTTAGATAATTAATAAAAGGGATTGTATTTAATACTTGGGTTAATATAATTTGTAAGCCCAAAGCACTAAATAAAACTAAAAGTAAGAATAAGAATACTCTCCACCAATTCCCCTTTACTATAGTGCGACTATAATTAAAAGCTGCTTTTCCTTTTTGACCTCGAAGAACAAAAGCATAAATACAAAATCCATTGTTAACAAGATAAATAATACCTGGTACAACCAATAGAAATAAACGTAAAATGAAAGCAATACTAAGTCTAAAAGTCAAATTCACCAAAGTTCCTATATCTGGAAATATTCGACTCATCAACGTTTGAAATCGAGTTTCTCTTTTTAAGAGAAAATTTTCTGTCGCTGCCGCCACCGACATACTATATATTGAACCAAAAACAAGTAAATAAAAACAAATATACAGAAAATAAACTAATATCAATATCAAGTTAAAATTTTGTGTAATAGTATAATTTATAAGAAAAATAATTGGTAGAGATGAAGAAATAATTAATGCACAAAATAATGTCAAATGTAATTTGATGTTTTTTAAATATATTTCATGCCCCAACACCAGGATTTCTACTAATCCAAGCTTTTTATTCTTGATTTCTGAGATTATACTCATACTTTTATACTCGATTAAAGATAATTTAAGATGATTAATAACTATAAAGTTTAATTTATTTTTGTGTTATTTAAAGACAAAGCGACTCGAAACCCAATTGTAAGAATCCTGTTTTCAGGAGGAACACCATAGCGATAGCCAGAACGACACACATTTGGACTGTCAAGCCAAGACCCACCCCGTATTACTCGATGGGACGCTCTAGAGTTAGTTGTCCTAGGGGTTCCGTCTACGGGTGCATCAATGTAGTTTTCATACCAGTGGTCAGCACACCACTCCCAGACATTACCATGGAGGTCCTCTAGTCCAAAGCCATTAGCTGCTTGATGAAAGCCAACTTCCGTTGTCTGTTTACTCGATTTACCCTTTGGTCCAAAACGGTATTTTTCAGTGCTGTCATAAGTCGCTACTTTGGGAGAAATAGTTTCACCAAAGTGAAAAGGAGTAGCTGTGCCAGCACGACAGGCATATTCCCATTCTGCTTCACTGGGTAAGCGATAGGGTCTACCTGTTTGTAGTTGCAAGCGCTCACAAAACTCAATTGCCTCGAACCAGGTAACCCCTTCTACTGGCAGGTTTTCACCTGGGAAGTGCGATGGAGCGGGTGGTAAGTCAATCATCACTTTATCTGTCCTGGCAATAGCTCCCCACTGGGCTTGAGTCACAGGAAATCTACTCAATAAAAACGGAGCAACGTTCACTAAATGTTGAGGTTGTTCTCGATAGTTTCCCTCCTTTTTTGGTGAACCCATGTGAAATTCCCCTCCTGGAATCTGTACCATTTCCAATACAGTATTCTCTCCCAGTTGTTCATAAAAAACCTCTGCTTGACCCCGGCCACGATTGATCAGCCATTGTGAACCCGATCCCATAAATCTAGGTTGTTGAATCAGTTCAGCCCTTTCAAACTCCAATGGATGTAAAGACGGAGGAGGGACTTTTACAGTATTAATAGTCCAAACTGACTCCTCAAATTCCGGAATAGGTAAAGTAACTCCTGCTACAAGTAGGCGATTATGGTGGGTTGGCAACTGGTCAAACTTAGATGCTGCTCCTTGTTCATGGCCACGAGCTAAGTCGCGCATCCCTTCAAGGTAGGTCAACAAAGGTTTGAATTCTGCTTCCCTGAGGGGAGCAGCCAGTGTTTCTGCTAGCTTAGACATTCGCACCCACTCTGTTTTTTGAGCTAGACTTAATTGGGTCAGTTGTAATGCTAAGTCACGAGCTGCTGCTTCAGGGTCAATATATGCTAGGGCAGTCCACCGTTGAGCTTGAGCAATGGTCCGAACAGAATTTTTGCCACTCTTGAGTTGTGGTTTTATATAAGCCAGCAGGAAATGAGCTAAAGTTTTAATGCGCTGATGATTATGTTGGTTAAATCGAGGATTACTGTTGAGTTGCTCTAGCAATACATTTCGTGTTTCCAACTCCATCTCATATAGCTCATGTCCCACTTCATGACAGAGAGGGGATAGTAGTAAGTCTGCCACTGCTATCCAAGGGATGTTTAAATTGTCACCCTGTATATCTTGCTGAAAGTTAGCCCACAGACAATAGAGCAAATCAGGTGTCAGAGCAATGGGAAATGCGGCATGATATGCGAAATACAGATGTGCATCACCAAATTTATCCCTAAAGGATTGAATTCTGTGGATAATGTCTGCGGATACACTAGCCTGAGTCATACTAACGGATTGATTTTGCTAATTCTTGATCCCGTCCACGTAATGTCTCGATGGCTTGATAAAGTCCCTGACGATTAACTTCAAACATAGGAACTAGCTTCGCAATTTCCTCAGCAGTGGTGGATTCCCAACGGTGACGGGGGAAAGGATTAAGCCAAGCAATGTTATGTACATAGTGTTTTAACTCCTTCAGAAAAAATTTGGTGCGACGACGACGCCTAGAACTAAACTGTCCACGAGCAGCCCCGGCATCACTAAATATTAAGCAAACTACTCGTGTTTTTGGCAGTTGTGACAGACAATCTTCAATGGGTACTGCTTCTAGGTGGTATGGATCTTGGTAAAGATAGTCACTGGGGCAATTATGGAAATAATAAACCCTGACCTGATTAAAACGTCCACCTCTTGAGGCTGTATCCACCAGTGCTTGTGAAAAGTGATGAAAAGGCACCATCGAGCCATCTTGATCGATCAGCAATAAAAGCTCTATCTTATTAATGCGACGAGGCTTTAGTACCGGATTGAGTAGAAAACCCTGTTGTCCAATTTGCTCTACGGTTGCTTCCAGGTCTAGTTCCGTTGGTACCCCCTCTCGCGTCAAATGTCGCAGATAGCGCCACCCTTGCTTCATTTGCCGATAGGTAACGGGAAGATCGTTATTTATAATCAGGAAAGTCTCTCCCAGCTGACCGTCAGGCGGTTTGATTGCTTTGACAACTTGTATTTTGTCAAATAGGGTCTGAATAACTTTAGGGGAGAGCTTAGCTATGGGTAAATTTGTCAGATCTTCAGTATCTTCGTGATCAGAAGCTCTAATTTTTTTTCGCAGACTTATTATTTTGACAACAATCATCCTTATAGTCAGCAAGCCTGTCATTATAATCCCAAAAAAAATAACTAAATAAATAATAGCAATAAGCGGATGTAAAGGCTTTTCATTATTATCTGTTTTGGGAGAATCAGTAATAGGAGATTTGGGATTATTAAAATTACTATTATCTTTATCTTCGGTATCATTAATAGTAAAATTAGCAATGTCTTGTGGAATAATTTTGACTTGCCCTTGAGGGTTAGTTAATTGGAAAGTAATTGGCTCATTACCCTCGTAACTTTTGTCATCTAAGATAGGAATAGGTACTTCCTGTACTCCAGATTGACCATCAGTGAAGGTGACAGTGATAGAAGTTTCTTGAAAGTCCTTCAATGAGGCTCTTATTTTTATCCACTCATCGTCGCCTTCATCTATCAATAATTCCCAATCCTTAACTGATTGTCCTAGATAATAATCGTTGGTTTCATCAATAATAATTGTTGCACTGACCTCACCTCTACTGCCACCAGTGCGGGCAATTAGAATTTTGGGATTTTTGTCATTCTCTTGTATAGTCCCAAGGGAGTTAGATAAGGGTTCAGTCTTAAAGCTTAAGGTTCCAGGATTTTCTGGCAGTGGTTTTGGCCATAGCCAAGGAATTAGGATAGCTGTTACTAGGAAAGCAATAACTCCCAAAATAATGTATCGAATCCGTCGAATAGGTTTCCCCTGTTTGGTATTGGCATTATTGAGTCGTGAGTTATCTACAATCCTTTCTTGATAACGACTTGCTTTCGTAGTGCTTGGTAAAATATCTTGTTTAGTATCTTCGGGGATTAACTGGTCAAAATACTCTTGGAATATGAGTTGCTCCTGATCAGATTTAACCCAAAGGGTGGAACACAGTTGAGCTAAAGCATTGCGGTCATCCTTACCGAAACCACCATCCACTGCCTGGAGCAACAGGTGATATTCCTCTAACCCTAAGGGTAGTCCTGCTTCTCGGAGACGATTGAATAACTCTAGCAGTGCTCGCTCATTCATTCCCTATCCTCACTTAGCCTGAGATAACTAATATGTGCTTCCCAACTCTTGAGCAATACTTCTAAATAGGGAAGCGGTTTTTGGGATAATTTTCGTAATGCCTCTTCTAGAGTATCTTGCTTTAGGGCTTGAATCCAATCCAATAATTCACTGGTACTTACTTTTTTAGTAGATCGTCCAGTTTCCTCTGCCATTAATTCACGCAATTCTAAAAATCGGGAAACGGATTTTTTGGTCAGGTCATCGGCAATATCTGGAAATCTAGCCTTGACAATATGCACAATCTGCTCGGATTTAGGAAATTTAACATAGTGGAATAAACACCGTCGTAGGAAGGCATCCGGTAAATCTTTCTCATCATTACTGGTTATAAATACAATCGGTGCCGCTTTGGCACTGATTTCCATTTCTTGATCATCCACTCTAACTTCTTCAATTTTAATAATTTTTTCCTCAAGTTCTAGAAGCAAGTCATTAGGGAAATCAATATCAGCTTTATCAATTTCATCAATCAAGACCACCGTAGGTTTGTCATTATTAAAGGCTCGTCCCAATGGTCCCAGACGCACATAGGAGGTTGGGTCATCAAATCGTTGCTTTTCTGCCTGTGTCAAGGAACCAGATGCCGCCAATTGAGCATCCCGCAACCTGCCCACGGTATCATAGGTATAGAGTCCATCTTTGGCTCGGCTAGTGGATTTGATATACCAAGCCTCGAAAGGCAGTCCTAACTCATAGGCTACTGCGATCGCTAATTTAGTCTTACCACATCCAGGCTCACCCCTTAGCAGTAGTGGACGCTTTAAGTAAATCGCTAAATTCACTGCGTCTATTAATTCTTTGCTAGGAAGATAGGGATAAATTAGTTTGCCCTGATAGGTTTCTCCAGGGATTTTGGGTTGAACTCGACCGGTGTATTTAAGATAATTTTTATTTACAGGCGAAACCATTTTTCCTCCTGGTCATACCAATTACAGCCCCAGAGCTCACAAATTTTACGAAACGTAGGCTCTGGAATGCCTTTCTTTGCCAACAGTATTTTAACCGTTTGCTCTTTATCATCGGAAAGAGTCTCTGGTAAATAGTCTTCTTGGTGATCGAGCCAAGTTCTAATAGTTTTGTGACAAAAGGGGATAATCTCTGGTAATTCAAAGGGAAGTCTAGTTTTAAAATCAGGTTGGTAATCAGTGACAAAACCAATATTCCATGACCTGACCAATCCTTGATAATCTAGAAAAAAAATTAACAACTTAAATTGACTTGGTTGATGTTGGGATATCTTTTGAACTAGCCCAGTCCATAAATTATCAATTAAATCTCTCAAATTATCTTCAATTGATTCATCGACATTGTTAAAACAAATCAAAACATGCTGGGATTGCCATAACTTTAACAGTCCAGTCACAATCTCACCAGGAGAGCTTTCTTCTGCTAAACTAATTCTACCTGCAAATTCTTCCCAAATACTGGACATATCAGTCCTTAAGCTTCTTCTGTGTAAATCAATAACTATCTTTTTATATACCAAGTCTTGGGCAACCTTAAATGCTAATCGATTCGCTAACCATCCTTGACCATAGTTATGATAATTACCATGAATGAGAAATGCACCGTGAGATTCTTGATGGGTTCTGACAATTTTTTCAAATAGCTGTTGTTGCTGCCAATACCCCAACTTTAGCAAAACTTTATATAAGGTATCAACGTTTTGAGGTTTCTTTATAGGCTGAGAATGATTGCCTCTCTGATAGTTCTCGATTTTTTCCTCTATATCATCAAGTTTTTCTTCTATTTCCTCTATCTCTTCTTCACATTCTTTAATTTCCTCCTTTAGCTTAAACTTCACTGCTGTATCAGTCTCAATAGTATACCTTCTACTGAGCATCCTCAACTTTTCGCTTAATATTTCATAAATTTCTTCAAAGTCTTTGTGTTTTTGCTTCAAGCGTCTAAGTGAGGGCATTGGTCACTCTCAAGATTTAGCTCTAACATAGTAGTTTTCTACCTTACTCCTGATTTTAACTGGTACAGCCGGGAATTAAGGCTTCTGGCCAATACACCATATGTCTTTTGCCTTTTGCATTTTGCCTTGCCCATAGCGCTATATTTGTCACCCTTACCCCAACCAACTTCTAATCCACGAAAATGAAACAGCCCTGACATTGGGAGCAGGGCTGTTTCAAAATGCAATAAGTTAGTGATTTTGGGGAATCGAGGAAATACAACTAAATTTAATTAAAACTAAGCCAATATACTCTTTGAAACCAGACTAATTAGCCTGGTTCAATCAACTGAAACGACTAACAAAACCTTAAATTGTTCGATAACTAGGCACGAAAATTATTCTATCAAACAGACCTACCACAACATTGGGAGACCGATGAGCGAGAGAGGGGAATAGGTTAAACGTATTGGTTCAATCAACTATGAACCCTAACGAATCAACACTCTTCCCCAGACTCTTGCTTTACAAACTAGGCTCTAACAACTAATTCGACCATTTTTGGGCAACTAACTCAGCCAAATCTACAACCCGCTGAGAGTAGCCCCACTCATTGTCATACCAGGCAACAACCTTAACCATATCGCCACCCATGACCATAGTTAAGCTAGAATCCACAATTGACGAAGCATCATGACCCCTGTAATCACAGGAAACAAGAGGTTCGTCGCCGTAAGCCAAAATTCCCTTGAGTGGACCTTCAGCTGCTTCTTTGAGCACTTGATTGACCTGCTCAGCAATGGTACTTTTCTCCACTTGAACTACCAAGTCAACGATAGACACATTGGGAGTTGGCACCCGCAGAGCAATACCGTTGAGTTTCCCTTTCAGTTCAGGAATCACTAGGGCTACCGCTTTGGCCGCACCAGTAGAGGTAGGGACAATGTTGAGCGCTGCTGCCCGAGCCCGACGTACATCCCGGTGGCTCGCATCAAGAAGCCGCTGGTCACCAGTGTAGCTGTGGGTTGTGGTCATTGTTCCTTTGATAATGCCAAACTGTTGATGCAGTACTTTGGCAAAGGGAGCTAGACAGTTGGTAGTACAGCTAGCATTGCTAATCACGTCATTTCCTTCGTGGATGTAGTCTTCATGATTAACACCCATGACGTAGGTGGGGACGTCTCCTTTGCCAGGAGCAGTGATTAGCACTTTCTTAGCACCAGCAGCTATATGCTTGCCAGCTCCATCCTGATCTCGGAAGACACCAGTAGCTTCGATAACTAGGTCAACACCCCAAGAGTCCCAGGGCAAGTTCAAGGGGTTCCGGTCGGATACACACTTGACAGTTTTTCCATTAGCTGTTATGGAATTTTCATCACAACTGATATCTGCATCAAGTTTGCCCAACATTGAGTCGTATTTGAGCAGATGGGCATTTGTCTTGGGATCAGAGGTATCATTGATTCCCACTATATCTAACTGGCTATTCTCCCGAGTCAGCCAGCATCTCATAAAGTTGCGTCCGATGCGTCCAAAACCATTGATCGCTACTCTAATCACTACTTCTTGCCCTCTGTAATTCAAAGTAAATATTTTCTTAATGATCCCAATAATATCGCAAAGGCTGAAACAATTTGAAACTTTTACTGAACTTATGTGGTTTGATGTACTCGTTTTTAAACCAGATGGGTATACTTTACCCTAAAGCTGGAAGTTTTGGCAGGAGAGTCCGCTCTGGGGATGGCACAGATCTGATATTGCCTCGGCAACCTGATTTTACTCACACCATCCCCAAACCCCTCTCCCCTAACCAGTCTCAACCGATTAGTTTGGTATGTAGGTCCATTACCCCCAAAGGAGGCAGTGATAGAGATAAGTCAAAAAATTACCACTAGCTCTGCTCTACTGCTATTTTATGGGTGTTTATGGGTCTTGGGACGTTTTTCCGGATTGAGAAGTCTGGTTGACGTCTAATATATACGACAATAATCTAGGTACTCAAGAATCAGTTATGTAACAGTTACGTTATCAAACTTAAGGTATTATTGTCCTGTTTGACAGTACAGATGTACTTATTTATCAAAAATTATTCCTCGATCTCTATTTTTCCTGATATGATAGCGCGTGTTATTGGCAAATTAGGCGTGTGCGGTGTGGTGTGTAAGGAGTTAAAATGCCAAAGACTGTTGATTTCAGTAATAAACCATTTCATTTCATTGGTATTGGCGGAATTGGGATGTCAGCTCTTGCCTACATCCTAGCAAAACGCCAATTCCGAGTATCCGGCTCAGATACTCGGACAACGCATATCACGCAAAGTTTGCAAGCAGTAGGTGCTCATATCTTCAAACAGCAGTGTGCCGCCAACTTAGAATTTTTCCAATCCAGGAACGCACCAGCTTGTGAAGACGTAGCAGCTAAAAGGGTTAGCACGAGTTTGAATCCAAAAGCGCTCACAGAAATCTCACAATCAAGTCCGACTATATCTGTAGCTGACCCCTGTTTAGGCTTGCCTCAAGTTATCTGTTCCACAGCAATTAACCCATTGAACTCTGAGTACCAGGCAGCAAAAAAGCTAGGTTGCCCAATTTTCCATCGCTCAGATTTACTAGCGGCGTTGATTGAAGACTATTACAGTATAGCAGTCGCTGGAACTCATGGGAAAACTACAACCAGTAGTTTGATCGGGTATCTATTGTGGCAAGCCGGTTGTGACCCCACCATGATTATCGGTGGTGAGGTGGATGCTATCGGTGGTAATGCCAGGCTGGGAAATGGACCATTACTGGTTGCTGAGGCTGATGAATCCGATGGTTCGTTGGTTAAGCTCTCCGCCGAGATTGGTGTAGTAACCAATATTGAGCTGGATCATCCAGACCATTACCAGAAGTTAGAGGAGGTTGTTGAAATATTCCAGGCTTTCGCCAAGCGCTGTAAGAAGTTAGTGGGATGTATTGATTGCGAGACAGTGCGATCGCAACTAAAACCGAATATCAGCTATAGTCTACGGCGAGATATGGGGGCCGACTATAGCGTTGATGATGTAACTTATGAAGCTAATGGCACTACCGCCAGAGTTTGGGAAGGCAATCAGGTTTTAGGTCGGTTGGAGCTGAAATTGCTAGGCAAACATAATCTCAGCAATGCCCTAGCCGCAGTAGCAGTAGGACGAAATTTGGGGTTGGAGTTTGAGGCAATTGCCTTGGGGATCGCTAGCTTTGAGGGAGCCAAACGCCGATTTGAGCTGCGGGGCAGGTGCAATGATATTAGTTTTGTGGATGACTATGCTCACCACCCCAGTGAAATTAAGGCAACCCTAGCTGCCGCAAGAATCCAGGTCAACGCTGACCAGCGAATAATTGCAATTTTCCAACCCCACCGATATAGTCGTACCCTGAGGTTTCTCCCCGAGTTTAGTGTTTCCTTTAGTAACGCTGACTTGGTGGTTATCAGTGATATATACAGTGCTGGGGAACCAGATTTAGGAGAAATTAGTGGGGAAAACCTTTATCAGGCGATCGCATCTAAGCATAAGGATGTACATTACAAACCAACTCTCGAATCAGTGGTAGAGTTTCTGAACCAAATTCTCTGTCCTGGGGACTTAGCCCTATTTTTGGGAGCCGGTAATCTGAATCAGATTATTCCTAAGGTAATGGGGTTTTACCAACAGCATGACGGCTTAGTTAACCAAAGTTAAGCCCGAAAGCATCAATAATTGTGAATCAAGCTAGGGAATTTTAACTATAGACCGTAAGAGAAGGTCAGTATGATCTCAAGTCTCGATGATATTCGTGAATCAACTTTCCACAAACTCTTCTAGGTATTCTACCCCCTAGCAACTTCAGCCAATTTCACTGCCAAAAACGGATCGGCATTATTCTCATTGCGTGTAGATCCGAATCTCTACCCTGATTTTCCTGATGATAACTAGCGTGCTAACCCAGAAAAAAACTCCTTCCCAGTTACAGTTGTATATTCCAGGAACCAATTGTCCACTTCAGTCCCAGGTATCCTTAGCCAAACTCACCTCATTTCGTGTGGGAGGTCCAGCTCAGTGGTACGTCGCCCCTCGGAGCCTAGAAGACCTACAAGCTAGTTTCCAGTGGGCTCACTCCCAAAAATTACCCCTAACCCTGTTAGGGGCGGGTTCCAACCTTCTAGTCAGCGATATCGGTTTGCCGGGTTTGGTAATTTGTACTCGCTATCTGCGCCATACTCACTTTGATGCAGATACAGGCAGAATTACCGCCAGTGCTGGTGTACCGATTGCCAGTCTAGCATGGCAGGCTGCCAAACGAGGCTGGGAAGGGCTAGAGTGGGCTGTGGGCATACCTGGAACTGTTGGTGGTGCTGTGGTGATGAATGCTGGTGCCCACAAAAGTTCCACAGCTGATCTTCTGTTTAATACAGATGTTCTATCTCCTGATGGCTCAATGGCGCAACTCAGTAGCGAAGACCTAGGCTTTAGCTATCGCACCTCAATCCTTCAAGGTAGCGATCGCATAGTCACCCAGGCCACATTTCAGTTAAAACCAGGTGCTGACCCAAAACAGGTGCGCTCACTGACATCGGAGCATTTGGCAAGACGACACACTACCCAACCTTACCACCTACCTAGCTGTGGCAGTGTGTTCCGCAACCCTGACCCCTATGCTGCTGGTTGGCTAATTGAACAAATTGGTCTAAAAGGCTACCAAATTGGTGGTGCTAGAATAGCTGAACGCCATGCCAACTTTATACTGAACTGTGGTGATGCTAAGGCTAGCGATATCTTCCGCATGATCCACCATATACAGGAGCAAGTAGAAAAGCACTGGTCACTGTGGTTAGAGCCTGAAGTGAGGATTTTAGGTGATTTTACCAAAAAACTAGCAGTTGAAAGCCCTATGTCTTTAGAGCAGGGATAAAAACTAGCGAGGGGATTTATCCCCTGCTATGGTTCCAGTGGATATCCCAAAACCGATCCTGTTGGGGAATCAGTTCAAAGCTGATCACCAAGCTGATCACCAAGCTGATCACCAACATGATCAATTTTTAGTTTATATTTGTGCTTGGCTAAACTAGAAAAGAACGGCAGGAAGTTAACTATATCGCTTCAGCCCATGTATGAATAACGACACCGGGAATTTATTCCCCTATTTCCTATTGCTGTTAAGGTGAGGAAAATTCCAATAGCACCACAATAGATACACGATAGATACACAATAGATAAAGGTAAATCAGCACAGGATTTCTAATGTCAGCGCACCCGTTGCCCATGGACTGGACTTCGTGCCGACTTGGGCAGCGGTTCAAACCGCGCTTGATGTTTGTTTTTCATCCCCGGTCATTAGACATGGGGTTTCTAAACTTAACTGGGATTTTTTATGACACAAGACAAAGGAAAAGGATTTGGTCTCGGTCTCGGCAAGATGAAAGAACTAGCCGAAGCGTTCAAAAAAGCTCAAGAAGTTCAAAAGGGTGCCAAAGAGCTCCAGGATCAGTTGGAGCAAATGGAAATTGAGGGAACATCAGGGGAAGACGGTAAGGTGAAGGTGTTTCTCAGTGGCAATCAGGAACCCCTACGTGTAGAGATTTCTGAGGATGCTATCAATCAAGGAGCTGAGGTTTTATCTGAACTGGTGTTAGCAGCCATGAAAAATGCCTATGAGACCTCCACAGCCACTATGCGGGAACGCATGGAACAACTTACCAGTGGGTTAAATTTGCCAGGTTTATAACCTGATCGGTCAATCCCCGCTCGGGATTCCGTAGGAAAAAACTAGAGGCATGAGGAAATTAATCATTCTCAATGGTTCCAAACCTCATGCCGAATATCCCATTAATGCCTGACTATTTATCAATATTTGAGTAAAACGAAGCTACCTGTAGCTTTGGCAGTGACGTAAGTCCATAATATAAGCTCTTAGCCACCTCTATATTGGCTGCTTCTGTCAAGTGAATGGCATCATTAAAGGCGAGTTCGGGAAAGTTTTGATAAATTGTGTACAAGTTGAGAACCTTGATATTTTTGGGAAAGCCTTTCTCCAGTTGCTGACCCGCTACCACCAATTTGGGATAATTGGCTTGCACTTGTTTTTGGTAAACTTTTCCTAACTGCTGCAAAATTTCCTTCTCTGCTGGTTTGATCGTTTTGTTGCCACGACCAGTTATTTCTGGTTGGACAGCAACTAGTAAAGGAATTCCCTGTCCTGCTGTTAAACGCAGCATATGTCTGAGGTTATTGCGATAGCGCGTCAATCGACGTTCCAGTTCATCGGATTTCTGAGGAAGATACTTCTTCAGTGGCATAACCTCCCCCCTGACCACTAGAGACCGCTGACTCACTGACGGCTGAGGATCAAAGACCCAGTATGTGATTGCTTTAGCGAGATAAGTTTTTGTAACTAAATGCTTCAACTGCTGGGTGAGATGAGTCCAAAAATGCCCAGTCGCATTTTGTAAGAAGGCTTCTGTGTTAGGAATATCTGTTAAATTTTGGTCACTGGGGGTGATCAAATCTGTGTATCCACCCAACACTATTACTGCGTCTGGGCTGTAAGGTAAAATTTTGAGAGCTAACTGAGCTAGTGCATTGCCAGAGGTATACCCTGGTACTGCGGCGTTGATGACACGATACTTACCATTTCGAATCTTTGGCGGCAGAGCAAGTGCTTGCTTTAATTCCGGTTCAGAGGGGGGTAAGGTCATTGGCCGGTATTTCTGTGGGGAACGCCTTTGCTGTTTTATCCGTTGATTGAGACGAGCTTCTAAGTAGCTGGCTATGGTAACTTGATTATTGGCATTCCCTTGACCGAAGGCTGTCGAGCCACCTAACAAAAAAATCCGAATTTCATTTTTGGGTTTGACCAAGGGAACGGGGTCGTCGTCCCGGAAACCCTGCTCATTAATGCGCCAGAAATCACTCTGTTGCTTCCCCAATAAACTGTAACCTACAGCTAGATCCCGTTGGACAGCTAGATCACCAAGGTCTGGTAATCCATCATAAAGCTGCTGTGTCTGGTCAACGAACTTGGGACGGTAAACAGTGAAATCTCTGGGTGCCCCCTTGTAGGTAGCTATCTCATTAATTTTGCCGACCGCAGCCACTAATAAACGAGCCAACAATTCCACAATCATCAAACTTAGAACTATCCCTGCGAGCATCGTCAGTAGGTTAAACCGTCGGCGGCGCTTGCGGTAAAGGCTACGGCGCGACTTAAATAGTAAATCTCTTCCTTGCATAACCGTTAAATTAGGAGGTATCCCTTTACAAGTTGGTGTCTTTAAATCACTGCGTTGCTAGACATTGAACCATGAAGCGACATCCCACCACATGGGTTCAACTATCCCATAGAGCAATTTCGTTGCTAAACTTAACACGGCGCAGCTCGTAGTTGACCAAATAATATACCCATGCCCTGCAAGTTACTCTTTGTCTGCCTTGGTAATATCTGCCGTTCTCCCTCAGCTGAGAACATCATGAATCACTTGATAGCACAAGCAAATCTTTCTGACCAAATTGTCGGCGATTCCGCTGGTACTTCCAGTTATCATATTGGCTCTCCCCCGGATCGGCGTATGACAGCAGCTGCCAAACGTCGGGGGATTGTACTCCAGGGGAAAGCACGGCAGTTTAATCGGTCTGACTTGGAAGAATTTGACCTGATTTTAGCTATGGATCAGCAAAACTACGAAGATATTATCTCTCTTGATCCAGCTGGGAAGTATAAAGATAAAGTAAGGCTAATGTGTGATTTTGCCCGTCATCACACCGAGCGCTCAGTCCCCGATCCATACTACGGTGGACCAGAGGGTTTTAATAAGGTGATTGATTTACTGCTAGACGCTTGCGAAGGTCTGCTGGAACACGTTGTTGAAAATTACACCAAGACTAGGCAAAACTAAACACTTCCAAGTACTAATTGCCAATGGTGAACTTAGCTTTTGTGCCATTGGTGGTTAACTGGATGAATTCATTTGATTAAATGGTGTTCTAAGGCAAATCGTAAGAGTTCGGCTCGGTTACTCGTATCAGTTTTTCTGAACAGACGACTAACGTACTTCTCGATTGTCCTGGGACTCAGGTGTAGTTGGTTACCAATTTCGACATTGGATAAACCTGTAGCCAGTAAATTCAATACTTGCTGTTCCCGCTCGGTCAGCTGTAGAGCATGAGCTTGGGTATTATTCCCTGATTGATGATTAATCTCTACGGAGTTGATTGATCTAGATGCCGGTTTATCAACCGGCTCTTTTGTAGTCTGTGGTGATGAGAATCGTAACTCCGTATGAATCATTTGCGATCGCACTAGTAAACTTTGAATGACTGCACCCAATTCTTGCATCTCAAAGGGCTTAGGTAGGTAGACATCACACCCCGACTGATAACCCTTGATGCGTTGATTGGTACTATTGAGTTCGGTTAAAAATACAACAGGTAACAACCGCAATGGGGGCTTCTGACGCACTTTTCTCACCAGTTCATAGCCATCTATTCGCGGCATATTAATATCTGTAACCAGAAGGTGAGGGTGATAAGTCTCAATCATAGACAGCGCTTGCTGACCATTTTCAGCAGTAATAACTGAATAACCTGACATTTCCAGATAATCGCTTACAGACAGACGAGTGCCCAGGTCGTCATCTGCAACCAGAATAATCAATGGCATGGGATAACTATAGTACTGACATTTAGAACAAACCTACTCTTAAGCTAGGTCATCTGGTGCTCAATTGGTGACTAAAAATACTTCGTTCGCGTAGCGTCGCCGAAAGGCGACGCCAGCTCAATCAGAACTGTCTGGAGATAGGAGTTGCCTGGTAAAATTAATATAGATACCTAGACAACAACATAGCTTAGGCTTGCTGAAAGAAGCACCCTTGTGATTAATTAGTCACTCAGCCCCCCTCTGGCCTAGAGCAGCTACTAGTCTGATAATCCTTGCATAGCACTTAAGGCTTTCCCCAAGCGCTTGACACCATCAGAGCAATCGAGGCGATCTAAATGAACTTCGATAAAGGAGACAGTATTATGGTTAACTTTTGCCTGTTCTAAGGCTTGTTCTAACTCACCTTCAGTACGCACTTGGCAACTCCAGCTATTGCCAAAAACCTTGGGTAACTGATGATATTTCCAAGGTTGAATATTGTTGTACGAGCCTTCATGGATAGCCCGCTCAATAGTGTACCCGTCATTATTAATTAAGAAGATAATCGGGTTAAGTTGATGCCTAATAATCGTAGAAAGTTCCTGACAGGTCATCTGGAAGGCACCATCACCGACAAACACAATCGGTCTACGGTTAGGAACAGCCAAACCGACTCCTAGGCAGGCAGGAACTGAGAAGCCAATAGATGTGTAAAGGGCCTGTCCAATGTAGTCGCTGTCTCCTTGGAGTACCAAATCAACGGTAGCAATTAAAGCATCACCAGTTTCAGCAATCACGATTGACTCATCATCAATAAAGTGAGTCATCCGCTCATAGAATCTGGCGTTGGTTAGCTTTTGCTCAGGTTGTGACTCAAAGCGTTTAGACAAAGACTCTATAGCTGGCTTGATATCCAAGACATCAGATTTTTTCTTCTGAAGTTTGGCAGTTAAACCAGCCATGAAATCCGGTAGATACACTGGAGAATAGAAGTGGTGTTTGATTTTGACTTTGTCAGAATTAGCGTTGATTAATCGCTCTTCGGGCAGTTGGGCAGTGAAAGCACCCAGATTAATGTCTGACATGAAGGCACCCAGGCATAAAATACAGTCGGCTGTTTCAACTCGTTGGCGTACATACTCCTGACTGAACGCTCCTGCATAGCTACCAATGAATTGTGGGTGGCTTTCCGAGAGGATTGACTTGCCTAACAGAGTGGTAGCGAAGGGATATCCCGTCTCCTCCAGCAGGTGGGTAAGTTGGTCTGCTATACCGTAGCGGTGGAGTTCAACCCCAGCTATAATAACGGGATGCTGGGATTGCTCTAGCAAACTTACAGCCTCTTCAACTGCCTCTGATAAAGCGTTGATATCCATAATTGGGGTTTCTGGTAAGTCACGTTCCCCAGTAACAGGACAAGGTTGATTGACTATGTCTGAGGGAATTTCAATGTATACAGGTCTCCGGTGGCGCAAACAAGCAGCAATAGTCTGGTCGATTTGCCTTGCCGCTTGACTAGGGCTGGTAAGCCTCACGGCTGCCACTGTAATTTTTTCAAAAATTTCCAGCTGTAGATTGTAATTACCAGCAGTGTGATGTAGCAGTAACTTTTGCTGCCGCTGGGAACTGTTAGGTGCTCCACTAATCACGATCAGGGGGACTAGCTCAGCGTAGGCACCCGCCACCGCATTCACTAGACTAAGTCCACCAACATTATAGGTAACGCACAACCCAGCAACACCATTAAGGCGGGCATAGGCATCAGCTGCATATCCGGCATTGAGTTCGTTACAGGTGTAGATTAACTCTACAGAACTCTCTAGCAAGACATCCATCAGACCCAGGACGTAATCTCCCACTACGCCAAAAATATGCTTGACACCAGCGGCTTGCAGCCGTTGAGTAAGGTATTGACCGACAGTTACTACATCAGACTGAGCCATTGCACCTCTGACCTCTTTAATTAAGCTACCTTTATGGCCAGCATTGTAACCAAAATTTTAAAAAACGTTACATTTTTGGGTGTAAAAAACGTTACATTTTAGATATAATTTATTATTTCATGGAGCGCCGTAATACCCCATCCTTCTTAAGGTGGGGATGTAAGGTGGGTCAACGTAGGTACGGAGTTGACCAAATTAATTTTTGTGGTATCCGGAATTTTCGTTCTGGGTCGTGTATCCTAAAGTAGAGTACAGGCTGAAAAACCGTTAGGACGAGACAATATAAATCCGTGGAGTCCACGCTCGACCGCCTAAAAAGTAGTAATGCTCCGAGGCCAGGGAAAATCCTCTTTAAAAACCCAATCGTCAACTAACAATTGGCGTGTGAACCTAGTAAAGCAAACCTTTTCAAGAAAATGTACGGTGGGGCGCACCGGAACATGGAGAAAGAGAGGGAAACAGAATCTTCGGCACTCTCAAACAAGTATCCGAACGCCTAGGGAGAATTGCCCTCTAGGTCTGTCGTGAATTGACTGGAAATTTGGTAGTAAGCTCACGGATTTTTGGTTAATTACTGTCCTGTCTTTGACGGCGTCAAAATGGGAACTCGGCGGTTTAAGGTGATTCGTCGATCTAGGAATCCCCATCCCTCTAAAGGGTGGGGAGCGTCAAGCTTTCTATTCTAGCAAGTTTCTTGGGTTGACTAGAGAAGCCTAACGTCTCTCAAAGGTGAGTAAGCGTCGAAAGTACAACCAAGCTGGACACAAGAAGCCATCCTTAGATGGGTTATGGAGCCCAAGCTACTTTTGCATTTCTGTCGGAGGGGTACCCCTTGAGGTGCTTAAGGAGTACATCCAAAACCAAAAGCGACCGGAGGCAACCTAAGGTTGCTCCCTAGCGGTAGCCCGCTATCCTTCCCCGTCCTGAATAACGGGTAAGGATAGCGGTTCCGGTCAACTGTCAACAAAAAAGGTGAAATATCTATTAGCTTATACAGCAGAAACTTTTAGACTACTTGGCTGCCCCAGATTCCCTTCTAAGACAATACCCCGCTGGTTATAAGCCAGATGACGCAGCAATTTGTAAATCCCTTCAATTTGGTCAGGGGCTCCCACTTTCTCAGCTAACTCCGAAACAGATATGGCAGCACTTTCCTGGTGTAGTACCTCCATCACCTTTTTCTGTAAATCTAGAATGGCAGCGGCGGCTTTTTTACCCGCTTCTACCCCAGGTTGGTGATAGGCATTGATATTTACCAAGGATGCATAAAGACCAACAGCACGTTCATACAGGGCAATCAATGCCCCCACGGTTCTAGCATTGACCTGACGAATGCTTACGGTAATGGAATCCCGTTGATTTTCATACAACGCTTGCCGAGTACCTTGTAATAAACCTGATAGATAGTCTCCCGTAGTTACACCAGGTTCTACTTCTGGAGACTTCCCTTGTCGGTCTTCTAAGACTTCAATGAACGTGACAAAGAAATTGGGAACACCTTCGCGAAGTTGCTGTACGTAGGCATGTTGATCCGTTGAGCCTTTGTTACCATAAACTGCAATGCCCTGATAAACCGTATTGCCATCTAGGTCTTTTTCCTTACCTAGAGATTCCATTACCAGCTGCTGTAAGTAGCGGGAGAATAGCAATAGACTGTCTTTGTAAGGCAACATGACCATATCTTTCTCCCCCTTGCCATTGCCAGCAAAGTACCAGCATAGGGCAAGTAAGGCGGCTGGATTGCTTTTGAGCTGGGGGCTACCGGTAGCGCTATCCATATCTTTAGCACCAGCCAGCATCTGACGGATATCAATCCCTTGTAGTGAAGCTGGAAGTAGTCCTACGGCTGACATTTCAGAGGTACGTCCTCCTACCCAATCGTACATGGGAAAGGTGGCTAGCCAACCTTCGGATTTCGCCAATTGATCTAGTTTGCTGCCAACACCCGTAATGGCCACAGCTTGGGAAGCAAAGTCTAGATTCTGAGACTCGTAGGCTGTTTTAACTTCCACCATGCCGTTACGAGTTTCTGGTGTTCCCCCAGATTTGGAGATGACTAATACCAGAGTGCTAGACAATCGGTCTTGGAGTCGGGTCAGGACAGTATCAATGCCAGCTGGGTCAGTATTGTCAATAAAGTGAATAGCTAAAGGAGGAGAGTCTAGCGCAAGGGCTTCAGCGACAAACTCAGGACCAAGGGCAGAACCCCCAATACCAATGGAAAGAACATCAGTAAATTTTGGTGCCCTAGGGGGATGGATGGCACCCGTGTGGACATTTTGGGTAAAGGTTTCAATCTTTTCGAGAGTGTTGACAATGTCTTGTTGGAGTTCTGGAGTTGGGGCTAAGTCCGGGTCTCTTAGCCAGTAGTGACCGACCATGCGGTTTTCATCAGGGTTTGCGATCGCACCGTTGACTAAGGCATCCATATCCTTAAATGCCTTTTCAAACTTAGGCAGCATCGCCTCCACAAAGGCATCATCAAACCCCATACGGCTGATATCGAGGTAAATCTCTAATCCTTCGTGGTAATAAAGCCAATCCTGATAGCGTTGCCAGAGTGCAGCGGCGTCCATAAGTAGCTCTCCAACTTCTTTTATTGTCCACTCACAAGTTTAAGGCAAGCACATAGCTTGACACTCCCCGGTCTAAAGACGCGGGGATTCCTAGATCTACGACCGGCCTTGAACCTCCGTATCCTTGCGGCAATACCTAAACCAATATCCCGTCAAGACCAAGATTCTAGTTCAGTTTACGTGCATACCCAGCGGGCTGGTCTCCTTAGGCGTTTAGTTACTTTTTGAGAAGTGCCTTATAAAGTCCGTTGCTTCCCTGTTTCACTTGGTTTCGGCGTGCCCCGCCGTACCATTTTTTTTCAAAGTGTTATCTTGCTGGGTTCACACACCAATTTTTAGTTGATGGTTGGGTTTTTAAGGAGGACTTTCCCTACCCTCCGGGCATTACTACTTTAAGGTCAATAAGTTACGGGTCTCTCTCCCGGCTCAGCCATCGCCAAAGGCGACGCTACGCGAACGGTTTTTCAGCCTGTACCCTATGCTTGAATTATACTATAGCGCTAAAGTATTGTCAACTCGGCGACTAAAGTCGCGCTCGTGTCTTCATCCCCGGTTTAAAAACGCGGGGCTTTCGACTTGCGCGTCCCCTAGTAAACTACCCCGACTTAGCTAGCCCTTGGCGTCGGGGCTATGCGCGACTGTTCCCAAAACGTTTTTTAGATTTTTGAGCAGGTCTTGAACCTAATCAACTTGTTGAAGGGACAGGCTGTGGGAAAGTGATCGAATCCCGGAGCAACTTACTAGCAGCTAAAACTTCCTGTCTTGCCCATTGATCTGCTGCCAAGATATCGTCTAAGGAAGGATTGGAACAGTTATCAGCTTGGTGGCGATCGCATACAGATTCAATACAACGAGCAATATCCAAATAACCAATTTTC